>JBQCEJ010000203.1:0-3615 GCA_051960355.1 Verrucomicrobiota bacterium
CCACGTCGGATGGAACGACGTGGAACCCGGCCGCTCCGACTTCTTTTGTCGTTCGCGGGCTGGCGTCTTCCGGCCGCCAGGGCGCGGTGGTGGCCGGTGGAAATTATGAGGACACAGGCCGACTGCATGCATCAACGGACGGTCTCAGCTGGCCCGGGTTCAGCACCGAATTTCCCCAACCACTGAACGCGGTCACTTACGGCAGCGGATCGTTTGTTGCCGTCGGCAATGGCGGATTGATCGTGCAATCCGGCAGTTCAATTGTCGGGCCTACGAACGAATGGACCAAACCCGATAGCGGTTATTGGGAAGAACCGTTCTGGTCTCTCGGTGTGTTGCCCGCGCCGGATCAAAACCTGGTCGCGTTCAGAAATCCCGGATTCAAAGCGCTGGCGATTGGTGCGAACACGACGTTCAATTATGCCAATTCACTCTCGATCGAAAACCTGCTGGTCGATGCGCCCGCCGGTTCGATCAATCAACTGCTTCTGAACTACGCGGGTTTGAGTATTCCCCTGTCCGTGCATTCCGATTTCAACCTCGGCAGCAATGCATCGCTGGTCAGCTATTATTCGGCGTTGCGCGGCGGCAATTTGTATCTCAGCGGTCCGGCCGCCTTTTCCGAGAGTTCCCAAGTCAACTTCGGAAAAATCGTTGTCGGAGCCGACGCGCCGGCATCACTCAGCCTCACCAATTCTTCGCTCTCGGCGATTGAGATGATCGTCAGTGACAGCGCGGCCAGCACCGTCACTCAGTCGGGCGGGTCGAACAGCATTTCCCGTCTGCAAATGAACGCCGGAAGTGTTTACAGTTTGTTCGGCGGAACGCTGCTGGCCGACAGTCTGGACCTGCAATCGCTTGATGGAAGCGGCCTGGGTCAATTCACCATGTCCAGCGGCTACATGGATGTGCAAGGCCCGATCAAGCTGGGACGGCCGACCTTTGCGATTCCCGATGCGCATGGCGAATTCCTGCTGGAAGGCGGCCGGGTTCATTTCGCTGAAATGGATTTTCTGAACGGCAAATGCACGCAGACCGGCGGCACCAACATCACGGAACGGATTGCCCTGCCCTTGCTCGATTATTCGCGCGGCGAATATTTCCTCTCAGGCGGCAACCTGATTTCCGGCTGGATCACAATGGGCGCCGTGCTCTCACCCAGTTCCCCGTCCGGCTCGGCCGATTTCTTCCAATCCGGCGGCACGCACAGCAATTCCGTCCTGCAACTCTTTGGCGAAATCCGGCGGCAGAACGTGACGCATTACGGCGTCTACACCTTGAGCGGTGGCTTGTTGGCTTCCGATTCCATGCAGCTGATCGGCGGCGCGGCGGTCCAGACCGGCGGCACCAACCGCACGCGGGAACTCATGCTGGTCGAAGCGGCTTCCTACGCCTTGACCAACGGCCAGCTCATCACATCCAATACCACCGTCGATACCTGCTGCTGCGTGCAAAGCCGTTTCGTGCAAAACGGCGGCAGCCACACGATCCAAAACCGGCTGCTTCTAACGGATTTTGTGGATTACCGACTGCTGGCCGGCACGGTGACTGCGAACCAGATTGAGCTTGGCCCGGGCGCAGCTTTCCTTGCGCAAGGTGGAGCGATTTCCAATTCCGGATTGTTCACGATACGCGGCGGCGCGTTGCGGGCAGGCGGCCAGAATCTGCAACTGGGCCAGCTGCAGGTGCTCGGCCAGAGCGGCACCATCTGCGTTGATCTGCAACCCGCCGGTCCAACGCTCGACGTGGGAATCGGCGGAACTGACGGTGCCACAACTCTGCGGTTTCGCGACAGTCACGACACTCCGTGGTCGGGCTGGCCGGCAACGCCGCTCCACATCGTGCACTGGAGTCCGACGACGAATGGTTTCGGACCCGATCACATTTACGTGGGCACCAACGCGCAAGGACTGACCGCCGCGCAGGTGAGCCAGATTGTATTCGATAACCCGATCGGCTCGCCCGCTGGAGTCTACCCCGCGCAAATTCTTTCGACCGGAGAAATTGTTCCCGGCAGCTTGCCGCCCGTGCTGAACTTCACCAATAACATCGACAACATGGTTCTCACCTGGAGCGGTGTTTACGATCTGCTCACCGCCACCAACGTCACCGGGCCGTATCTCGTCATACCCGGCGCAGCCAGCCCCTACACGATCCTGTTCACCGACCCGCAGCGCTATTTCCGGCTGAGAACTCCGGTGCCGTGAGCGCCTTGGCTCCGGCCCACCAAGCGGAGGTTGACAAGGCCCGCTCATCATGACGCCAATCGTTCGTTCCAGGCGGCAATCAGTTTCTGACGCAGGATGAAGAATCCTCCGCCATCATTCCGCTGAGCGACATTCTGGGCGACGGCTGGTTCCTGTGCACGGTTCAGGCTCATTACCGCCTGTCCAATCCCGAACTCGCGGAAGGCGGCCAACTCGTCGCGCTGCACTTCCCTCCCGGACGCGAGAAATAATCGATTCGCAACTCAGCTCACGGCGGAGTCCGCAGGCAGTGCGGGCTCCGCTTGTTTTTCACATCGCAGCTTTGACTGCTTCCAACTCTTCCCAACGCGCGTAGAGTTCTTTGACCTTCTGTTTCGCGGCGTCCAAATCCGCCATCAATTCGTCGGCCCGCGTGGCGTAGGTGCGATGAAAATCCGGCGAGGCAAAAATATCTTCGATGCGTCCGACCTCGGCTTCGGCAGCGTGAATCTGCGCTTCCATGCCGTCCAGTTCACGCTGTTCGTTGAAGGACAGTTTGCGCGGTTTGCCGCTCTTGGCGGCGTTGCCCTTGCCTGACGCGCTGGACTTGTTCGTGGCCAGCATGGCGGCGCTTTGACGGGCAGCTTCCTTGGCATCGCGCTGCTTCTTTTCCAGATAATAATCGTAATCGCCTACACTGTGCGTGATCTTGCCGTCGCCTTCGAACGCGAGAATGTTCGTGCAGACGCGGTTCAAGAAATAGCGGTCATGGCTGACGACCAAAACCATTCCGGGAAACGCGATCAACGCCTCTTCCAGTACGCGAAGGGTTGGCAGATCGAGATCGTTGGTGGGTTCGTCCAGAATGAGGAAGTTGCCGCCGTTCTTGAGAATACGCGCCAGCAACAAACGGCTGCGCTCGCCGCCGGACAGCTTCTTCACCACGGTCGTGATGCGATCGTCCGCAAAAAGAAAGCGCTTCAAATAGGAACGCACGGAAAGCTTCGCATCGCCCCATTGCACAAACTCTGTTCCGTCCGAAACCTCATCCAGCACCGTGCGCTCTTCGTTCAACTGCAATCGGCCCTGGTCCACGTAGTTGAATTTCGTGAGCTGGCCGGTTTTGATTGTCCCTTCGGTGGGCGGGAGCTGGCAAATGATCGCTTTGAGAAATGTGGTTTTGCCCAAACCGTTCCGACCGCAAACGCCAATGCGCTGGCCGTTCTCAAAATTGTAATTGAACCCGCTGAACAACTGCTTGCCGCCGATGCTCATCCCAAGATTGCACAACTCCACGGTGCGATTTCCCAGTTGCGGCGGCGGCGGGATGCACAGCTCCACGTCTTCCTCGATCACCGGGCCGGACTTCGCCGCTTCGTCGTAGTAACGCTCGAAGCGATCCTTCTGTTTGCTGCGTTGCGCGCGCGGG
>JBQCEJ010000204.1:0-10657 GCA_051960355.1 Verrucomicrobiota bacterium
GATCACTGGGCTGGAAAACAATCCGGCATTTCCCACTCCCATGGTGCCGGTGACCGAACTGAAGGATAAGTTACTCAATCGCATCAAACACAAGACGGGGCCAGCTCCGTCACTTTTTGTTTTCCGCTGTAGGAGACGAGGTGACGAGACTCGTTTCTCCTCGGGCAAGCCTGCCCGAAAAAATCAGCTCCAGTGCGAGGTCAGCCGGAGTCCTGAACTGCCGATACTGCGGCTGCCAAACTCGCTCGGCGCTTGATAGCCCAAGGAACTGTGAAGACTGGCAACCCATGGCCGGTCATCTTTTCATAGCAGGAATGGAATCTCACCCCGGGTGAATCCGATCTGTGTCCGCTCGAAAAAGTTTTGCTGTTTTTCCCTGATTGCGGTGCTAACGTTTCTATGCAGATTAGCTCCAACCAAGCTGGCCATGAACAGTCGCAATCAATCCGATGCAGACTCTTGCCGCAGCAGGCGCCGGATGGACTGCGTTTTTGACCAGAAAAGAAAAGGCACTCCATGATCCCCACCGGCACCATCAATGAAATTCTAAGCTCAAAAGGAACGAACGTCTGGACGGTTTCTCCGGAAGCCACGGTGTTTGAAGCGATCCAGCTCATGTCCGAAAAAAATGTCGGGGCGCTGCTGGTTACCGAGAGTGAGAAACTGATCGGCATCCTTTCCGAACGCGATTACACCCGCAAAGTCGCGCTGCGCGGGAAATCTTCCAAAGAACTGAAGGTCCGCGAAATCCTGTCAGGGAACGTGACGCACGTGACGCCGAAACACAGCGTGGAAGACTGCATGCGTTTGATGACGGAAAACCGGGTGCGCCATCTGCCGGTGCTGGAAGGGCGGGCCATCAAAGGCATCGTTTCGATCGGCGACCTGGTGAACTGGATCATCTCCGCTCAGACGACGACAATTCATCAGCTGGAGACTTACATCAGCGGCTATTCCAGTTGATCGCTCTGGAGGCAGTCCGCCGTTACCGATTATTCCTCCGAAAACAGGCTTCAACGGGATCCATGCAGTTGAATTCGAATCTCGTGCTGCCGGGGCGCGGCCTTCAGGCCGCTTCAACGTGACTTGAAACAGTCATTCTAAAGCCCGCAACCGTGAGTAACCTTGAAGCGGCATAAATGCCGCGCCCCGCTTTGCCGCCGCAGGGTTTCGTAAATGGAACGCGCGTTCCACCAGCATTGTTTCGGCTAAAGCAAACGCTTGGAACCTGTTTTTATGAGCGGCTTCGCGCGAGGCTCACGGAAACATAACGCGCCTGGGGAATGAAGAATTTCTTGACCTCCACGACGACATCCTGCGGTTTGAACTTGAGCATGATCATGTCCACGATGTTGGTGATCAGCTTCTCCAGCAGCTTCCAACTGCGTCCGTCGCCGTATTTCAAAAGTTCCTGGCAGACCTCGAAATAGTTGATCGTCTTCTCCACGCGATCGCTCAGGGCGGCGGAGGCAAAGTCATAGCCCATGTCCACCGTGATCAAGAGCCGCTGCGGTGTCGCCCGTTCCTCTTCCGTGACGCCCACATGATAAAAAACTTCCAGGTCAACAATGCTGATTCTCGACATGCTTCCCTTCACTTCTCCGGTTTGGATTTTTCGATCACCGCCTCCAACAGGATGCGCGTGGGCTGATTGATGGGCATTCGCAGCGCATCGTCAAGAGTCATCCAGCGATATTCCCGAGCTTCCTCGTTCAGGCGGACATCAATTGCACCCACCGTTTGACAGGTATAATTCATCAGGATGAAGTGCGCATCGCGGTAGAATTCTTTCGAATGAATGCAGTCCTGAACAAGCACGAATTCGATGTCCGTGATCTCCAGGTTCGTCTCCTCCTTCACCTCGCGGCGCAAGGCGTCCACGGAAGGCTCACCCCATTTGATTTTGCCACCCGGAATGCCCCAGAGATCGGACCATTTATGCGTTCGCACCATGAGCACCCGGCGGGCGTCATTGAAAATCAAAGCGCCGACGGTAGCGATCGGCGGATGCGCTGCCTCAAACGCTTTGGGTTCAGGTTTGAGCCGCAGATCATTTCGCTCGAGGATGTCACGCAATTCGCCCAGATGCTCCACAATCAGATCGGGTTGAGCGGCGCGCAATTGCTCCAAGGTATTGTAGCCGGTGAGCACCGCGCAGGATTGGACGCCGCCGTGACGAGCCGTTTCGATGTCATGCTGCATGTCGCCGACGAAGAGCGTTTCCTCCGGCTTGAGTCCATTTCGTTGGAGGATTTCATGAATCTTCTGTCGTTTATCCCGCACCTCGACATAAGTCGCGTCGAGATATTTTTCGAAACCAATCGCGGCGATCTGAATAGCGAAGTGATCGGTGTGAACCGAACTGAGCAGAAAGGTGCGCAACTGACGGGCACGGCTGAACTCGAGGAATTCGCGGGCGTGCGGCAACTCACAAACGGAATGCTGCACCTGCTGGAACTCACGATGATACCAGATTTCCAACTGAGACAACGGAACGTTGGGCGTGTGTTTGTCGTAGAAATGGGTGAACGGCAGGCAGAACTCTTCGCGGAATTGATCCAGGGTCAGCTCGACGCCCCGAGCCTGGGCCAGCACATAATTGGTCGCCCGCCACACGGCAGGCAGGTCATCGACCAATGTGCCAGACCAGTCAAAGATTATGTTTCGGATCACGTGGGAAGTGTAACGGCCTTTCGATTTACAGCAACTGAATCGAATTACGGTGAAGCCCTATCACGCACGATTGGTATGGAGAAGCGCGGGCGGGACGCCTTTCGGCCTAGCTGGAAGAGACGTCATGCACAACCATCGCCATTGAAATTACCGAGCGCGTCCTCTCAAGGATGCCCCCTCCACGTGAGGCGGGAATGCCTGACGCCACCGATGTGCGGATCGCGGAGTGGTTTGGGCTCGGCGGCGGCACCGTTGACCACCCTGAACCACCGGCTAAACTGTCAGCGTGAGTCACGAACTGCTGGATGAGATCAGTTTGGAGTTGGGCCGCCGCACTGCCGCCCGTTTGCGGCAACAACCCGGCTTTATTGATCTGGCTCACAGCAATCTGGCGCGGTGGTCCCGGCAAAATGCCAATGCTCCCGCCTTGCTCCGTTGTTATGCGGAATGCAGGAACTTCTGGGCCATCCACTGGAGGAAATCTGCGCGGTGTTGACTTCCAAAACCGAACCCGCCCAATGCCTCCGGCAGAATTCTCCATTTGCAGGGGTGCTGGACGCCCGCGAGGTCTGGGACATTAAACAAAAGTTCCGCCATGCAACGCCCGCAGCTTGAACACATCATCCGTGCCGCGTGTGGGATCACCGGCGCAACAGAGATTGTTGTGATCAGCAGCCAGGCAGTGCTTGGGCAATTTCCGAACGCGCCCGCCGACCTGCTGGTTTCCATTGGAGCAGACGTGTTCACCTTCCGCAGTCCCAATGATGCCGATCTGATTGACGGCTCCATCGGTGAAGGCTCCCCATTCCATCAGACGTTCGGCTACTACGCGCACGGTGTGGCGGAAGAATCCGCAATTCTTCCCGTGGGCTGGAAAGATCGATTGATGCCCGTGCGGAATGTGAATACTGGGAATGGCTGCGGCCTTTGTTTGGAAGTCCATGATCTCGCTGTGGCCAAACTCGCCGCCGGCCGTGAGAAGGATACAGCCTTTGTGACCGAGTTGCTTCGGCACAAACTTGCCGATCCCAAACTCATCAGCTCGCGCCTGCGTCAATGCACCCTCTCAGGCGAACGCTTGGGATTGGCGCTCGCCCGACTCAAACGCCTGTCGGCCAGTTGACTTACTTGCAAGTTTTACGCCGTCGGCGTTGGCGCGGGCATCGGTTGATTCACCTTCAATTCGGTGTGCCGATTGTGAGGAAACTCGGTCCTGAAAGGGCGGTGGAATTCCCAGACCTTCCCTCGTCGCTCCGCGACCTGAATGCAACCACGACCCACACCAGACGTTCCGTGTCTGGCCAATTTCCGTTGCCGCTTCGCGGGATGGATTACGCCTTCGGCGCTGACGGCGGCACCGCCGTCGGCGGCTTCACCTTCAACTCAATGTGCAAATCGCGGAGCTGCTTCGGCTCAACGGTGCTGGGCGAATCGGTCATCAGGTCGGTGCCTTTGGCGGTTTTCGGGAAGGCGATCACGTCGCGGATGCTGCTGGTTCCACAGAGAATTGCGCAGAGGCGATCAAAGCCAAGCGCAATGCCGCCGTGCGGTGGCGCGCCGTATTTGAATGCTTCGAGCATATAACCAAAGCGCGCTTTCACCATGTCTGGCGGAATCTGGAGCAGATCTTCGAAGATCGTTTTCTGCACGTCGGGCTGATGAATACGGATCGAGCCGCCGCCAAGTTCCACGCCGTTCACGACGATGTCGTAATGCTGGCCGCGGACTTTCTTGGGATCGGCTTTGAGCAGCGGAATGTCTTCGGCCACCGGCGCGGTGAACGGATGATGGCTCGAATACCAGCGGTTCTGTTCACGATCAAAACCAAGCAGCGGAAATTCGCTGACCCACAGAAAATTGAACTGGTTCGGATCGATCGTCAGTTTCCCCTGCCCTTTCAAAACGTCGGCGCAGTAGAGCCGGATTTTGCCGAGAATCTCACACGCGTTCAGCCATTGATCGGCGGCGAACAGAATCAAATCGCCCTCCTCAATTTTGAGTTTGGCGATGAGCGCCTGCTTTTCGGCTTCGCTGAAAAACTTCACGATCGGCGATTTCCATTCGCCATTTTCCACCTTGATGTACGCGAGACCTTTCGCGCCGAAACCCTTGGCATATTCAGTCATCGTCTCGATCTGGCCTTGCGTCGCGCCAGCCATGCCTTTGGCGTTCATGGCTTTTACCACGCCGCCATTCGCAATCGCGCCGCTGAACACTTTGAACGTGCTGGCGCGAAACTCTTCGGTGAAGTCCACGAGTTCCATGCCAAAGCGCGTGTCCGGTTTGTCGATGCCGAAGCGATTCAACGCTTCCTCAAAGCTGATGCGTTTGAACGGCGTCGGGATGTCGATGTTCAATGCGGTTTTCCAGACGCGTTTGAGCAAGCCTTCGATCAGCGCGTAAATATCTTCGCGGTCGATGAAGCTCATTTCGATATCGACCTGCGTGAACTCGGGCTGGCGATCCGCGCGCAAATCCTCGTCACGATAGCAGCGGGCGATCTGGAAATACTTCTCCACGCCGGCAACCATAAGAATCTGTTTGAACTGCTGCGGCGATTGCGGCAAGGCGTAGAATGTGCCGGGTTCGCGACGGTTCGGAACCAGAAACTCGCGCGCGCCTTCGGGTGTGGACTTGAAGAGCGTCGGCGTTTCAACTTCGAGAAAACCTTGTTCATCCATGAAACTGCGCGCGGCAATCGCGACTTTGGAACGAACGCGAAGGTTGCGCGCCATCTCCGGACGGCGCAAATCCAGGTAACGATATTGCAGGCGCAACTCTTCGTTCACCTTGTTCGCGATTTCCGGATCGTCCACCGGGAACGGCAACACTTCGGCCATGTTCAACACTTCCAGCGCTTGCGCGACGACTTCAATTTCGCCGGTGGCGATCTTCGGATTGTTCGTGCCTTCCGGTCGTTGGCGGACTTTGCCGGTGATGCTGACCACGCATTCGCTGCGAAGTGAGGCGGCTTGCTCGAACAACTCCTTCGACAAGTCCGACGGATCGAACATCGTTTGCGTGCGGCCTTCGCGGTCACGGATATCGATGAAGATCAAACCGCCGAGATCGCGGCGGGAGTGAACCCAGCCGGACAGAGTGACAGTCTGCCCGATGTGCGCCGGGCGTAGTTCGTTGCAATGATGCGTTCGTTTCATGTGTTGCGAAATTCAGGAATTGAAAAAATTGAAAATCCAGAATTCAAGCGAGCGCGCATGGTGGCGGGGAATCCAGCGGATTTCAAAGAAAAATTCCGGTTTTTTGGACAAAGCCCCGCCAGGCCGAGGCCCATTTCTGGGGAGCAAACTTCGAGCACGGCGCAACGGCGCAACCCGTCCGAATTCATTTGCTCAAAGGCGATTCCTGAATACTTTCCTCCGACGAAGCCATGACTAAATCATCTCCGAATCCCGAAATTCCGTCGATCCCGACCGGCGTTACCATCACCACGCTCGAGAACGGACTGACGATCATTGTGCGCGAGGATCACAGCGCGCCCGTGGTTTCGGCGCAGGCCTGGTGCATGGCCGGGAGCATTCACGAAGGCAAATGGCTCGGAGCCGGACTGTCGCATCTGCTGGAGCACATGCTCTTCAAAGGAACGACAACACGTCCAGGCAGCCGCATCGATCAGGAAGTGCAGGAGGCCGGCGGTTACATGAACGCTTACACGAGCTTCGATCGGACCGTTTATCACATCGACGTCCCGAACACCGGCGCGCGCGTGGCGATCGATATTCTTTGCGACATCATGCAGCACGCCACGCTGCCGCCCGATGAACTCGCCAAAGAAATGGACGTGATTCGTCGCGAGATGGACATGGGCCATGACGATCCGAGCCGACGTTCCAGCCGGCGCCTCTTTGAAACGGCTTATACGCGCAGTCCCTATCGATTCACGATCATCGGTTATCCGGACATTTTCAATACACTCCAACCGGCCGATGTGCGCGCCTACTACGACGAGAAATACGCGCCGAACAATGTGTTCTATGTGATCACCGGCGACATTCAGACCGAGGACGTCCTCAATCAAATTCGCGCCGCTTACGAAAAAGGCAAAGCCAAACCAATGCCTCCCGGCGTGCTGCCGGTCGAACCCCGCCAAATTGCCGCGCGTGAGATCGTCGAAGAAGCTGCCATCGAACTCGGTCATTTTTATTTCGCCTGGCACATTCCCGATATTCGAAATCCGGACATTCCGATTCTCGATGTGCTGTCAACCCTGCTGGGCAGCGGACGCAGCTCGCGGTTGTATCAGCAAGTGCGTGAAAAACTCGGTGTGGCGCATCACGCCGATGCCTGGACTTACAGCCCGGGATCAACGGGTTTATTTGGGATGAGCGCAGTCGTGGACGCGGACAAGTTCACAGCCGCTCGCGACGCCATGCTGGTTGAAGCCGAGAAGATGAAAACCACGCCGGTCTCCGCCGAGGAACTGAGCAAGGCCGTGAAGCAGTTCATCGCCGGCACACTTTCCTCGCGCAAAACCATGCAAGGCCAGGCGCAGGATTTGGGAAGCAGCTGGCTGGCCGCCAACGACCTGAATTTTTCCGCGCGTTACCTTGAAGCCGTGAAACGCATTACGCCCGCGGATTTGCAGCGCGTCGCCAACCAATATCTCACCACCCAAGGCCGAACGCTTTTCGCACTGTTGCCCAAAGGCAGCGTTACCAAGATCACGACCGAGCAAGTGCAATCCAGCGAACAGCCGATTCAAAAATTCGAACTGCCCAACGGCTTGAGATTGCTCGTGAAGGAAGATCACCGGCTGCCGTTCGTGGAGTTTCGAGCGGTTTTTCAGGGCGGCGTTTTGACGGAGAACCTGGAGAACAATGGCGTGACGCAGTTGATGGGAAAGCTGCTGCTCAAGGGAACGAGCCGGCGCTCCGCGGAACAGATCGCCAGCGAAATTGAATCGGTCGGCGGCCATATCGACAGCTACGGTGGGAACAACAGTTTCGGCGTGAATGCCGAAGTGCTGAGCAGCGATCTGAACACCGGTTTGGATATCCTCGCCGACGTTTTGCTGAATCCCACCTTTCCCAACGAAGCGCTGGAACGCGAACGCGAAGTGCAAATCGCGAATCTGCAGGCGCAGAAAGATCATCTGCTGAAATGCGCCAGCGTTGCCATGCGCCGCACGCTCTTCGGCGATTCCGGTTACGGGCTTGATCCGCTTGGAAAGGAAGAAAGTCTGTCGCGCATGAAAGCGGCTGACCTAAAGCATTTTCATCAGACCTACGCCGTCCCGAACAATTGTGTCCTCGCGATTTTTGGAGACGTGAATGCCGTCGAGATCAAAGCGGCGGTGCAAAAGGCATTTGCAAACTGGCAACCCAATCCCGCCGCCAAGCACTCCAACTCTGCCGCGCAACACTCCGCTGCGAACACATCAAATCGTTCCCTGGAAACACGCGACAAAAAGCAAGCCGTTCTGGTGGTTGGGTTTCCAGGAACCACGCTGCACGACCCTGAACGTTACGCGTTGGATTTGCTTCAGGAAACCTGCAGCGATTTGGGTTCACGTCTGTTCCTGCGCATTCGCGAGGAACTCGGTCTTGCTTACTACGTAGGCGCCCAGCATTTCCCCGGATTGATTCCCGGTTACTTTTCATTCTACGTCGGCACCATGCCGGAGAAGGTTGAACTGGTTGAAAAAGAACTATTCCGCGAAGCCGCCTTGCTGCGCGACGAAGGATTGACCGAAGCCGAACTGAAACGCGCCAAAGCCAAGGTCATTGGGCAGAAAAAAATCTCGCGGCAGGATCTGGGGACGGTCGCCATGACTAGCGCCTTGGATGAACTTTACGGGTTGGGTTACGGCTATTCCGAAGCAGAAGACGCTTTGTACGCGGCGGTCACATTGGATCAGGTAAAAGCTGTCGCCCGCAAATACCTCCAGGAAAACCGCGCAGCCGTGGCCATCATCGGCCCGGAGCAGGCATGATCTAGTCGCCGACCGCATTCAGTTGCCGAGGGCGGGTGCAAAAAGACTGGCGCGGAATCCCTGACCTGTTTCGCTCACCTCGTTCAGAGCTTACCCATCGAAAGCTGATGGGCGCCACAGGAATATTTTTAATTGTCCTTGAAGCCCGCGGGCTCGTGCAGCAAATTCTCTGCTGCCAGGGCCCATGGAATGTGGACTTACGAACCCCGCCAGGGCCGGAAGGCAGCAACGGTAGTTTGCTCGACATCTGCCGTGGTCACCCTGGCACTTTTTTATTTTCAATTTATGATTTGCGATGGACGATTGAAAATTCCAGTCGCTCGCAAATCGTAAATCGCGAATCGTAAACCAACATGTCCTATCAGGTTATAGCCCGGAAATATCGTCCGCAGCGGTTCGCGGATGTTGTCGGCCAGGAACACGTCAGCCAGACTCTGGCGAATGCGATCGCGCAAAACCGCATCGCCCACGCCTACCTCTTCTGCGGCCCGCGCGGCACCGGCAAAACCACCATCGCCCGCATCTTTGCCAAATGCCTGAACTGCACCGGCGGACCGAAGGTGGACTTCGACGAGAACGATCCCAAGTGCAAGGAAATCGCTGATGGTCGCTCGCTGGACGTCATGGAAATCGACGGTGCGAGCAACAACGGTGTGGAACAGGTGCGTGAACTGCGCGAGACCTGCAAATACGCGCCGGCTTCTTCGAAGTTCAAGATCTACATCATCGACGAAGTGCACATGCTTTCAACGGCGGCTTTCAATGCGCTTTTGAAAACGCTCGAAGAACCGCCCGAGCACGTGAAGTTCATGTTTGCGACGACCGACCCGGAAAAGGTGTTGCCGACCATTCTTTCGCGTTGTCAGCGCTTTGATCTCCGGCGCATTCCGGCGTCATTGATCGTTCAGCAACTGGCGACGATTTCAAAAGAGGAGAACGTTCAAATCTCGCCCGAGGCATTGCACGCCATCGCTCGCGGCGCCGACGGTGGAATGCGCGATGCCGAATCGACGCTCGATCAGCTGATCAGCTTTTGCGGGAACAAAATCGAAGAGCCGGATGTGCTCTCGATGTTCGGGCTGACGGCTCAACGGCAGTTGCTGGAACTTTCCGCCGCAGTGCTGAGCGGTGAAGTGGAATCCGCCTTGCGCCTGTTGAATGACCTCGCCAAAGGCGGCAAAGATCTTGGGCGTCTGCTTTCCGATCTGCTGAACCATTTCCGCAACCTGCTCATTTTCCAGGTCTCGCGCGGCGACCTGAATCTGCTCGAAGTTTCCGAAGCGGAAGCCGTTTCCCTGAAAGAACAATCCGCAGCGGCGGGCGCGGATGGATTGACGCGGATCATGGAAGTGCTGACCGATGCCGAAATGCGCTTGCGCGACGCAGCTTCGAAAAAAATCCTGCTCGAAGTCGCCTTGTTGAAAGCCATCGAAGCGCGCAAAGCGGTCAATCTCGATACCGTGCTGAAGCGTCTTCAGGATCTGCGCGGTGAAAGCAGTTCCAGCGCGCCGAGTGCCGCGCCCAGCGTGCCGGCCACTCCCACTCCCACTCCGACAGCCAGTGCCCGGTCGGTTGTATCGACGGTTCCCTCGCCCGTTGCAAAACCAGCACGCCCCGAAGCGCCCGCGGCCCCAGTGACACCGCCGAGTTCAAGCGATGTTTCTGCATTGGCTGAAACTCCAGCAGCTGCGGCTGGCGCGACGGAATCCAACCTCGAAGATCTCTGGGCGCGCTTGGTTGAATCGGTCGGACGCGCGAGCCCATTCACGCGCAGCTATCTGCTCGAAGCCCATCCAGTCTCCTTCAGCAAAAATCTTTTCACGATTGGTTTCGCGCCGGAATTCGAGGAACACATCGGGTTGGTGGATAACGCGCGCAATCATACTTTGCTCCAGACGAAGCTCTCGGAATTGGGCCATCGCAATTGCCAGTTCAAGTTCATCAAAGCGGAGCCGCCCGCTGACCGAGTCGCTGCTCGCATGGTGGCCGAACCGTCACCCGCACCATTGCCGTCTGCAACTCAAACCGCTCCCG
>JBQCEJ010000205.1:0-4209 GCA_051960355.1 Verrucomicrobiota bacterium
GCCGTAACGGTGACAGCGACCGATGCGTTGTTCGATGCGCTGGGGATTCCACGGAAGATCGTAGTTCACGACGAGCGAGCAGAACTGGAGATTGATGCCTTCCGCGCCCGCTTCCGTGGCGATCATGATCCGGCCTTCCTCTCGGAAGTAATCCACCAACGCGGAACGCATATCCGCCGTTTTCGAGCCGGTCACCCGATCTGTGCCAGCGTGTTTGTCGAGCCACGCGGCGTAAATTTGTTTGGAGCCTTCGTCTGTGTTCGTGCCGTTGAAAAGGACAATGCCTTCCTTGAAGGGGCTGTCGAGCAGCAATCGCAAAAGATAGCTTTGCGTTTTTCGAGACTCCGTGAAGATGATGGCCTTTTGCGCCGCGCCGAGTTCGGCAGCTTTGGCGAATGCAATGTTCAACGCTTTGACGAGCGCTTTGCCCTTGGCGTTCTGTTCAATGGACGTCGCGAGTTTGGCAAAGGCATCGAGATCGGCGACTTCGGCTTCAACTGCGGCGCGGTCGGCATCCGACAGCACTTCCTCGGGTGGGTCATTGTCCCATTCCTCCGCCGTCTCATCCAGCGCCTCGTAATCCTGATCGAGTTCGTCCTCCAGCGATTCGGCTGGCTCTTGTTTCTGGAGTTTAGCCCTAAGGCGATTCGAGATAGATTCAAGCGCTCCGGCGATTGCGAACGTGGATGAGGCGAGCAACTTTCGCAAAACGAGCGTCATCAGCGAGCGTTGGCTGGCGGGAAGCGCCTGGAGATTATCACGGCGAAGATAATCCGAGACGAGGTTGTAAAGCCGGTCTTCGCCTTCTTCCGGCGTGAACTCCTCCAACAGCGGCATCCGCTTGGTGAAAGGGATGTAGGACGTGACCTGACGCCTCAGTGTGCGATGGCAGATCGGTTTCAACCGCGACTTCAAGGTGGTGAACACCTGCTCTTGATTGAGATTGGCAAACTGCTCGCGGAAACTTTTCAGGTCGCCGAACGCGTGTTCGTCAATGAAGCTGACCAGCCCGAACAATTCGAGAAGCGAGTTTTGCAGTGGCGTGGCGGTGAGCAACAGCTTGTGCTTGTTTGCCAGCGCCAGTTTCAAAGTATTGGCAATGACGTTCGACGGCTTATAGACGTTCCGCAAACGATGCGCTTCATCCATGACAACCAAGTCCCAAGGCGTATTGGCGACGTCCGACGCCTGTTTCCGTGCGAATTGATAGGAGCAAATGATGATTACGTCCGTAGTTTCAAAGGGCCGGAAGTTCCCGAGTTTCACGGCCGCGTTGTAGGACTTCTTTTCGAGAATCCGGCAAGGCAGGAAGAATTTTTCAGATAACTCCTGATACCACTGCTTCCTGAGATTGGAAGGCGCGATGACGAGGATTCGGCGTTTGCGCTCGGCCCAACGCTGGGATAACACCAGTCCGGCTTCGATGGTTTTTCCCAGGCCGACTTCATCGGCCAACAGCGCTCCTTTTGAAAGCGGCGATTTAAATGCGAAGAGCGCGGCGTCAACCTGATGCGGGTTCAAATCAACCTGCGCGCCAGCAACGGCGCTTGCCAGCTTCTCCACACTGTCCGACGGGCAGCGCTTCGTCAGCTCATAGGCAAAATATTTGGCGTGGTAATCAGTTAATTGCATACGCCAAGTCTCAGGGGATTTTTGGGATCGCGATGTAGCGCAGCTTGTCTGCAGTATTCCAGACTGTCGCTTCAAATCCGAGAGCTGATCCGTTGGATTTCCTGTTCTTGGAATTTTCCCTGCTCATGCCGAGAGGAATAGGGTAGTTACCTGCCTGACGCGAGCAAACAAAATTCTGCGGCGGTTGATGTGTGATGCTCCGAATTTTCGATTTTATGCGGCTGGTGCCGCGCCATTCCATTCTTGAAATGCCCGCTTCGCCTCGTCCAGGCTCATATTGCCGAAGGATTTTTTATGACGGCGCCCAAACACTTTGCATTTGCCCGTAATAGCAGCCATTGTCGCGCCGAAACAAATTCGTCATGACGGCCTTCGTAAACTCAAGGCGCTTCTTCTCGTCGGTCTTGGTTTGTCGCTGTTCTGCGATTTGCTGTTCCATACTGGAGTATTGAACAGGGCACCAACAGTGACGCCATCGGCAGGAATGGAAGCGCGCTTAAGCCCTATTTTCAGGCATTCGGACGATCTAAGCCGGTTCCTCTTAATCAATTGGTTTACGGTTCAAGTCCGTACCGGGGCACCACTTTTTAATTCTCCCGCAGATGGTTTCAGTCCGTGTGTAGAAGCGCATTTTCTCAAGGCTGACCGGCGTCGTATCGTAACCGCCTCTGAACCGTTTTCGTCTTGGGTTTCAACCTGTTGCCGGATAGCGTCGCAGTCCCTGATCACCGTTGGAAAAATTGCAATGAAACTAACCTTCAAAATCGGTCCAGTGTTGCTGGCAATGTCAGCTTTCCTTGGGTATGGCAACAGCCAAATCGTCGCCGCTCCGGCCCCGACCGCGTCGGGCTCACCCAACATCGTCTTCATTTTCTCCGATGATCATTCGCTTCAGGCGATCGGGGCTTATCAGACCTGGCTTTCGAAGTTTTGCCGCGAACAGAAGGTCACTCCGAACATTGATCGGCTGGCGGCAGCGGGCGGTTTGTTTGTAAACAGTTTTTGCGGCAATTCACTGTGTTCACCGAGCCGCGCTACGGTTCTCACCGGGCTGCACAGTCATGCGAATGGCGTGGAGACACTTGATGAGCCAATCAAACCTGGGCTTTGGACGTATCCGGTCTCGTTGCATGAAGCGGGGTATCAAACCGCCGTCATTGGAAAATGGCACTTGGCCAGCACGCGGCCGGAGACGGATTACTGGCGCATTTTGCCCGGACAGGGATCTTACCTGAACCCCGGCTTCATTGGTCCTGATGGTCCTGAAAAGCATCAAGGCTACGCGACGGAGGTGATTACCGATCTCGCTCTCGACTGGCTCAAGCATCGCGATCCGGCCCGGCCATTTTTTCTCGCCGTGCAGCACAAGGCGCCGCATCGCAACTGGGTGCCGTCCGAGCGTTACGCCCACTGGCTGGACGATGTGGAAATTCCGGAGCCGAAAACTTTGTTCGATGATTACGCCAACCGAGCTTCGCCCGCCCGGGATCAGAAGATGAGCATCGGCGCGGACATGATTCTCGATCACGATTTGAAAGTCGGCAAGGAGTACGCCTCCGATCCGAAATACGCTGCGCGCAATGCCGATTTTGCGGCGCGGAAACCCACCGGTCGCGATTTGACCCGATGGAAGTACCAGCAGTTCATGAAGGATTATTTGCGTTGCGTCAAAGCCGTGGACGATAGTGTCGGGACCATTCTCGATTCACTCAAAGCCGCCGGAGTGGAGACGAATACGATCGTAATCTATTCTTCCGACCAGGGATTCTTCAACGGCGAGCACGGCTGGTTCGACAAGCGTTGGATTTACGAGGAGTCGTTGCACATGCCGCTGATCGTGCGCTGGCCGGGAGTTGTGAAGCCAGGGAGCCGGTTCACTCAGTTCGTCCAAAACATCGACTACGCGCCGACCTTCGTGGAAATGGCTGGCGGCAAAGTGCCCGAGGGATTGCATGGCCGGTCGCTGGTGCCGATTCTGCGCGGCCAAACTCCGACGGACTGGCGCCAAAGCATCTACTATCATTACTACGACCATGACGGCGCGCACAACGTGGTGAATCATTACGGCCTGCACACGGCTCGTTACACGCTGGCGAGATTTTATCCGACGGATGAATGGGAATTGTTCGACAATCAGAAAGATCCGCAGCAACTCATGAATGTTTATGCGGATCCCAAGTATGCAAAAACGGTCGCTGAATTGAAAACGGAACTGAATCGCTTGCGTGCCTTCTACAAGGACACTGCGGAAAGCGATCCCATCAACATACCGTCCGCGCCTGCAAAGAAGAAAAACTGAGCTTTGAACTTTTCCACGCAACCCTGCGCTGGAATGCTTGGTTTGGTATCCCCCCAATAGGTGGATGAGCCGATCATGGACATGGCTGGGCGCGAAATTCATCCTTCAGCGATGAATCACAGTGCCAGGAGCAGTTCAGCCTTGAGCATATTGCGCTACGCCACTGAATCATAACATCCAAACGCATTTTTTCGGTCAGCTCGCTTTATGAAAAATAAACTCCTCGGATTCAATTTGATGCTTCTGATAACGGCTTCCATTGCCGTCGCTGCGGACAC
>JBQCEJ010000206.1:0-8022 GCA_051960355.1 Verrucomicrobiota bacterium
TTGATGGCAGCGCCAGCCGGCGTGTTGAACACCAGACGGGCCGGATCGGCTTTGCCGCCAATGCCGAGCGGATGCACCTGCAGCGAAACTTTTCCCTTCGCGATGCTCGGGCAAATCTCCAACATGTGCGAGCCCAGCACGAGTTTGACTTCTTTCGAAAGATGATAGGTGTAATCTTCCATGAAGGACGTGCCGCCATTGAGTCCCGACGCCATGACTTTCATGGCACGAACGAGCGCGGCGGTTTTCCAATCGCCTTCACCCGCGAAGCCGTAGTCGTCTGCCATGAGCCGTTGCGGCGCGAGTCCGGGCAGTTGAACCAATCCGTGCAGATCTTCAAACGTGGTGGTGAAACCTTTGAAGCCGCCGTCGGTCAGAAACGCGCGCAGCCCCAGTTCAATGCGCGCCGCTTCACGAATGGATTTGTGGCGCTTGCCGCCTTTGCGCAGGTCGGCGGCGATTTCGTAACTGGCCTCGTAGGTCTTGATGAGTTGATAGATGTCCTTGTCTGAAATTCCATTCACGACTTTCACGAGATCGCCAACACCGTAAGTGTTCACCGCGTAACCAAACTTGATCTGCGCGGAAACTTTGTCGCCTTCAGTTACAGCCACTTCACGCATGTTATCGCCGAAACGACAGAACTTCGCGCTCTGCCAGTCGTGCCAGGCTGCCGCCGCGCGCGCCCAAGCGCCGAGCTTCGATTGAACAGCGCTTTCCTGCCAAAAGCCAACGACGACTTTGCGGTTGATGCGCAGCCGGCT
The DNA here is from genome assembly GCA_051960355.1 of Verrucomicrobiota bacterium. Taxonomy (GTDB): domain Bacteria; phylum Verrucomicrobiota; class Verrucomicrobiia; order Limisphaerales; family DASXHY01; genus DASXHY01. Next base: position 765 of record JBQCEJ010000206.1, read on the forward strand.
CATGATGAAGCCATGTTCACGATCACCGTGGGCGGCCTGATTCATGTTCATGAAATCCATGTCAATCGTCGCCCATGGAATGTCGCGATTGTATTGCGTGTGCAGATGAATGATCGGCTTGCGCAAGGTTTTCAGGCCGTTGATCCACATCTTGGAAGGCGAGAATGTGTGGCACCAGGTGATCAGGCCGATGCAGTTTTTGGCGTTGTTCGCCGCGGCACAAAGTTCAGTGACGGCATCGGGCGTCACGAGCACGGGTTTGAAAATAACTTTGACCGGAATAGCACTCGAGGCGTTGAGCGCCTTGGCAATTTCCTGCGAGTGTTCGGCGACTTTCTTTAAAGTTTCAGGGCCGTAAAGATGCTGGCTGCCGGTGATGAACCAGACTTCGAGTTGCTTGAGGTTGATCATAGTTTTGAGAGTTGGGGAGAATGCGATTAGCCGAGCTGGGCGCTGACGTGGAGTTGCGTTTCCTGATTCCGCTCGGACTCGGCCATCGGCACAACCAGGCGATCCAGACCGGCAGAAACCAGTCCAGCCACGCGGCGTCGCGGCGCGCCTTCGACTTTGATTGTGCCGAAGCGTGCCCAAAGTGCGCCTCTGGAAATCGCGGTGGAAAGATAGCCGAGGACCGACGGCGGCAGTTCGTTGATGGAACCGGTGATGACGACGCGCCGGAGTCCGAGAACATTTAACGCGCCGGCGATGACGCCTGCGGTGGCGTCGAGTGCGCTGGCCAACCACGGTTCAACGCCATGGTCGGCGACGGAAGCGATCAAACTTGGCCAGGAGCGACTCGCCTTGGGATGAGCGGTCGCGAAGCTTTGTAATAAGCCGCGCGTTGAGGCGAGGGTTTCCAGACATCCGGTGGCGCCACAGCCGCAACGGCGTTGATTGCCCATGACCGGCGTGTGGCCGAGTTCGCCGTGGATGGGCAGGGGATGGGTGAATAGCTTTCCGCCAATCACAATCGCGCCGCCCACGCCATCTCCGAAATCAGCCAGCAGGAAATCTTCGCGTTCGGTGTCAGCCGCCTGGTGGCCCAACGCCAGCGCGTGTTCTTCTTGCACGACCACGACGGGAGCTTTCCAGATGCGGCGGATCAGCGCGACCAGATTGGCTTGCTCAGTCCAATGCAGGTTGGGGGAGTAAAGCACTTTGCTCGTTCGTTCATCGACCAGGCCCGGCACACTGACGAGAATGCCCCAGAACTTTTTTTCCGAAAGCTGACGCGCCATCTTGCCCAGTCGATCCTGCCAGGACTGAGCGGAGTTGGGCGTGTCGACATGCGCCACCCAGGAGTCTTCTCCACTCACGCCGATCGAGGGCAGGGCAAAATTTGTTTTCTGAATGCCAAGTTGGATCGCGAGAAAATGGGCTTGCGACTGGCTGAGTCGCAACATGCGGGCGGGCCGGCCGGCTTTCGATCGGGCGCTTCCGGCTGGAGCGGAATCGACAGCGGCAATCTCCTCGAAAACGCCAAGTTCGATCATTTCATCCACGATCTTGCCGGCGGTTGGTTGGCTGAGCCCGAGAGATTTGGCGAGATCAGCGCGGGAGGCGGTGCCGAGCCGATGCAAGTGCCCAAGGAGAGCGCGCTTGTTCAACCTGCCCATACGAGATGGCACCACGATCATATTACTTAAGAGTGTTTCTTAATTAATGTTTAGGTGTCAAGCGGCAAACTCTTTTCGACAGGATGGGAGCCAAAGGGAATCTGGATGGCGGCATGCATTACTGATCACGGATTGCGTTTCATCTGGCTGGGATTCTCAGCTTGCCATGGATTTTGTCTTTCGATACGACTGCCGCATGAAGTTTGGGATCAACACGTTTTTGTTCACCTCGCCGTTTACGAATCAAAGCACTCGGCTGTTCGGGAAATTCAAGGCGTGGGGATTCGATGGTGTGGAAATCGCAATTGAGGATCCGGCGCATATTGATCCGGCCTTCATTAAGGCTCAGCTTGATCGGCATGGTCTCGTCTGCACTTCGGTCTGCGCCTGCTTTCCGCCATCGCGTGATCTGCGCGGCACCGACAAGCAGCAGCGCGCCTCAATTTCTTACATGAAAGCGCTGATCGATGTGGCGGGCGTGCTGGGGACATTTGTTGTCATGGGACCGCTTTATTCCGCCACGGGCCGGGCGGATGCGGTGGTGCCCCCAGAATATCGGAAGCAGTGGCAGACCGTTGTGCGTCACATGAAAACGATTTGTCGTTATGCGGAAACGCGCGGAAAAGTGATTTGCCTGGAGCCTTTAAATCGTTTCGAAACGGATTTCTTGAACACGACGGATCAGGGCTTGAAGATGATTCGCGACGTGGGCAGTCCCGCATTGAAGCTGCTGCTCGACACATTTCACATGAATATTGAGGAGAAAAATCCGGCCGATGCGATTCGGCGCGCTGGCAAAAACGTGGGCCACATCCATGCGAGCGCGAGTGATCGCGGCACGCCGGGAAATGATCATGTGGACTGGAAGGGTGTCGCCCGCGCTTTGAAGGATATTCGTTACAACGGCGCGGTCGTCATCGAATCCTTCACCACGGATGTGCAGGTGATCGCGCGGGCCGCGGCGATTTGGCGAAAGATTGAACCGAAGCGTGATGACATCGCCGTCAACGGATTGGCGTTTCTCAAAAAAACTTTGAAATAAATCTCGTCCAGATCCGTCTGAATCTGCGAATTGTTCCGCGTCCGGAAAATCCACCGTTATTATTATGAGCAAACTTCTCGCCTCCCTGATGATCGCTTCAATCGTAGTTGGCGCGGCTACAAGTGCGCACGCCCTGGACAAAAAAGTTGTATTTATTGCCGGGAAGCCTAGCCATCCGCCGGGACAGCACGAACACAATGCTGGGCTGCTCCTCTTCAAGAAGTGCCTGGACAAGTATCCGGGGCTGAAGGTGGAGGAATATTCGGGCGGCTGGCCTGAGGATTCATCTGCGCTCAATGGCGCCGCGGCGGTCGTGATCTACAGTGACGGCGGCGAAGGTCATCCGGCTTTGCAGTCGGATCATCTGCAACAACTCAAAGCACTTCAGGAAAAGGGCACCGGCATCGCGTTCATTCATTACGCGGTCGAACCGACCAAGGAAAAAGGGCAGAAGGAGTTTCTCGATTGGATTGGCGGCTGTTTTGAAATCGATTGGTCGGTAAATCCCTTTTGGACGGCGGAGTTCAAGACGCTGCCCGATCACCCGATCACGCGCGGGGTCAAGCCGTTCAGTGTTCTCGATGAATGGTATTTCCACATGCGTTTTGCTGACGGCTTGAAAGGTATGACGCCAATCCTGACAGCGGTGCCGCCGACGGATACGATGAGTCGTCCAGACGGAGCGCACAGTGGAAATCCCGCCGTGCGACAGGCCGTTGCGGCCGGTGAACCCCAAACCGTGGCCTGGGCTTATGAAGCGCCGAATGGCAGTCGCGGTTTTGGCCTCACCGGAGGTCACACGCACGCCAACTGGGGCAACGAGAACATGCGTAAGCTGGTGCTGAATGCGATTATCTGGACCGCACACATTGAGGTGCCGAAAGACGGCGTGGCGTCGGTGATCACCGCGGATGATCTGGAACAAAATCTCGATGACAAGGGCGGCAAACGAAAGCCAAAGTCCGCGCCACCGGCGTCCGCCATCAAGTGAACGCCGTGAACAAGTTGGCTCGTTCACTGGCAAAACTTTGCAGCCTTGCTTTGGGCGGTTTTCCAATCTGTTTTCGGCGAAGGGAAATTGAGAGTTGTGCTGCCAAACGATTCTCCATTTAATCCATTTACAAAGTCTCCGGCAAAGAAAGGCCTGAATAAAGAAGCTGCCGCTCCGTCATTCAAAACCAACTGAAGCAATCAAACTCTATGACAACACCTCTGATCGGTTCCCGGCGTCAATTCATCAAAAACACCACCATGGCCAGTGCTGTGCTTGCAGCCGCGCCGTTGTTTAGCATCCGCGCTCAGGGAGCGGGGAGGAAATTCAAAATCGGCCTGATCGGCTGCGGCGGCCGGGGCAATGGCGCGCGTGCTAATATTATTGAGGCCGCCAAAACGCTCGGGCACGAAATCGAAGTTTACAGCGTCGCGGATTTCTTCCAGGACCGGGCGGAGGCGACCGCAAAGAAGCACGATGTGCAGGCCAACCGGACGTTCTCCGGTGCCGATGCTTATCATAAGTTGATTGAGCAGCCCATTGATATCGTTCTGCTGGCGACACCGCCGGCGTTTCGTCCGCTGCATCTCGAAGCGATTGTCAAAGCCGGCAAACATGCATTCATTGAAAAGCCGGTGGCAGTCGATCCCGTTGGTGCGCGCAAAGTGATCGAGCTGGGTGAAGAGGCCAAGGCCAAGGGAATTTCTATTGTTGCCGGCACGCAGCGCCGACATACGAGCGGATATCTACGCAATCAGTTTGCTGTTTCTCAGGGAGCGGTTGGGAAAATCGTCGGAGGCACTGTCAGTTGGTGCGGTGGGCGGCTCTGGTTCAAGGAGCGCGACCCAAACGAAAGCGACGCCAGCTATTTAGTTCGCAACTGGACCAGTTTCACCGAGATGTCCGGCGATCATATTGTGGAACAGCACGTTCACAATCTGGACGTGGCGAATTGGTTCATCGGCCGCACGCCGCAGTCGGCGCTGGGTTTTGGTGGCCGCGCGCGTCGGCAGACCGGGGATCAGTTCGATTTCTTCAGCGTGGACTACAATTACGGTGATGATTGCCACATTCACAGCATGTGCCGGCAGGTGAACGGCTGCGATGGGAACGTCGGTGAATTTTTTGTGGGAACCGAAGGCAGCACCTACGGCTCAGGCAAAATGCAGTCGGCCCGCCTGGCCAGCATCTAAGTTCCTGAATTCGCTACGCACGCCAACGGCCAGGTTCAGGAGCACGTGGACCTGTTGAACAGCATTGTTCAGGGCAAACCGCTGAACGAGGCGCGCCAGGTGGCTGAATCAACCCTGACTGCCATCATGGGCCGCATCTCGTGCTACACCGGCCAGATGGTTCGGTGGACGGACCTGACCAAGAACACGGATTCGCCCTGGTATAATCTGACGTTGTCACCGTCAGCGGCTGATTTTGAAAGTGGCAAAGTCGTGGCGCCGAAAGATGACGTCTATCCGATTCCAGGTCGCGCCTGATCAGCAAAACAATCTGCGGCTTCAGCAATTCAGTGCCATCGGTTGATTTCAATCGATGGCGCTTTTCCTTTTTAGAACAGGCGCAAGTATTTCGCGCGTTCGAATTTCATGCGGGCGAAATGGTGAAGCCTGTTGCGTCCCCATTGACATTGAAATTTGTGCCGATACTCTGTTCCGATCATTCCACGATGCAACGTGTAGTGCTGAACTAAGCCGTGGCAGAAAAAGACGATTATCTAGTGGACATGCTGGTGGACCTTGGGTTCGTGTCTCCCCAGCAGGTATCCGGTCTCCGAACTGAAGCTCAATCAGCAGGAGTCGGCGTTGTGGATTTGATGCTGGCCAACCAGCTCATCCGACCAGCAGACCTTACTCAAGCCAAAGCCGCTCACTTCGGCGCCGAAGTTGTCAATCTTGCTGAGTTGCGGATCGAGGACGACGTCATTGCAACCATTCCTCGGCACATCGCCAAAAAGTATCGAGTCGTCCCCGTCTTCAAGCACGGAAACAGTCTGACGGTCGCTCTCGCCGATCCATCAGATCTGGACACGATCGACAGCCTCACGCATCTCCTTCACTCTGAAATCAGTCTTCAGGTCGCTTCCGAAGCGGACATCGAAGCTGCCTTGAATCGTTACTACGGTGGCGACAAGAAAAGCATCGAACAGGACAGCCGTTTCAAGGAAGTCATCGAGCGTCTGACGCAGGAGCATGTCGAAGCGAATCTGCCCGGGCCCGATGATGGCAAGGTGGTGGAAGCCGATGCGCCGCTGATCAAGTTGGTTAATCAGCTTATTGTTGATGCGTTTAAATTACGAGCTTCGGATATCCATCTGGAGCCGCTCGAGAAAACGTTCCGACTGCGTTATCGCATTGACGGCATGATGCAGGAAATGAAGGCTCCACCAAAGCGCCTTCAGGCCGCGATCATCGCCCGGTTGAAGATTCAATCCAACATGTCGATTGCGGAACATCGCATTCCGCAGGACGGACGTATTCAGACGGCGGTCGGCAACAAACTGATTGATTTGCGCGTCTCCTGTCTTCCCACGAACCATGGCGAAAGCATCGTCATGCGTATTCTGGACAAGGAAGGTTTGCGTTTGGGTTTGGCGGAGCTGGGATTTTTTACCGATGACCAGCAGACCTTCGAGCGATTGATCGGGTTGCCGGACGGAATTCTCCTGGTCACGGGACCCACGGGTTCCGGTAAAACTACGACGCTCTATTCCTGCCTGCACTTTATCAATCGGCCGGACCGCAAGATCATTACCGTCGAAGATCCCGTTGAATATATTTTGGCCGGCATCAATCAGGTGCAGGTGAACGAAAGCGTTGGGCTGAGTTTTCAAATGGCCCTGCGCTCGATTCTGCGTCAGGCACCAAACGTGGTGATGATCGGGGAAATTCGCGATATGGAGACAGCGTCCATCGCGATCAACGCGTCGCTCACCGGCCATCTCGTTTTCTCCACGTTGCACACGAACGACGCACCCAGCGCGGTCACCCGTTTGATCGACATTGGCGTGAAGCCGTTTTTGGTGGCTTCCTCCACGCGCGCCTTGATGGCTCAGCGCCTGGTTCGCAAAGTCTGCAAGCAATGCGCCGCTCCGAGCATGCCGACCGAAGCGGAGCTGCGTTCGCTTGGTTTGGATGGCGACGCCGTCAAGAAAGCCACGTTCATGAAAGGCAAAGGCTGCTCGAATTGTTCCGGCAGCGGTTGTCGTGGGCGCTTCGGCATATTTGAAATTTTTGTAGTGGATGACGAGGCTCGCAAACTCATTTACGAAAAGGTTCCTTCCTCCGTTTTGCGCGCTCGCGCCCGGGAGATGGGAATGCGCACTCTGCGGGAAGACGGTATCCGCAAGGTGCTCGCGGGTTTGACGACTCCGGAGGAAGTGATTCGCGCGACGGTGGGTGATGTGGATTAACTTTTTGCGGTAAAATGAGCTTCGTCGCGTGCCGATCCCGATATAAAACTGTCTGAACGTAAAATAGATTCTCGCATGTCTTACTCGATGTCCGATTTGTTGCAGTTGGTAGTGTCAGAGAACGCTTCTGATCTACATATCCGTGTGGGCACGCCGCCGACGATTCGCGTGCACGGAATTCTCCACCG
>JBQCEJ010000207.1:0-15844 GCA_051960355.1 Verrucomicrobiota bacterium
ATCGCAACTCCTTGCCCGATTGCAACAGGCTGCGGCCGGAGCCGTGCAGATAAATTGCCGTGGGGAATGATTTCGCGGTTTTTGGTAACACGGCCAAACCCTTGACTTTTATGCCGCTGACCGTCTTAACCGCAAATTCGATCCGCTGGAATGGATCACGCGCTTTCGCCCAGAACAATGCGGTGACGAACGCAGCAATCACGAGCAGTGGAACGGGATGACTGAATAGTCGCAAAGCAGCGCGTAGAGCGCACAAGGGCGACGACTTGAAACCACAGATGGACACAGATGCAGGCAGATTCTTTGGTGATTGGTCTTTGATCATCGGCCATTCAGCAAAGCTGGCAAAGTGGGGCTCATGCCGTTCGTCCCGGGAATGAGGATTTTTGGACCGCGGAATACGCCAAATACGCGGAAGGGGGACTTGCAACGGCGCAGGAGTTTTAGATTGCAGAACATCTTCTTGATTTCCTTTGGCGTATTTAGCGTATTCCGCGGTTATCGCACTCGCGGTTCAACTCTGCCGAGTTCCAATAATATCCAGAACGTGGAGGCGGTAGCCAGTTTGAACAATCCCCCGTCGAACCAGAAACCGACCAGCAGGACGATGGCCCCGGCGCGGCAGGTAATGGCAAGCCACGCGGAGGATGATAGCGGATTGCCGATGGTGGATGGCAAAGCAGAGGCGCATTGGGTGTTGTGCCTTTTGGATTTGCGGACGCCTGAGACCTAACACCTCGCACCTGATCCTCCACTCAGACTTAGCGACAAATACATTCCAAAACAAAACAGCGCCGGAATGCCCAGCGTGGTGCCGAGCAGCAAATAATCATTCATCTGAATCGCCGCGCTCTCCTCCAACCGCGGCAAAAGATAATAGTTCTCATACATCGGCTCCGGCTGATTCCAGCCCACCCCCAACCACGGTTGCTCCGCGATCATTTGCAGCGTGCCTTCCCAGGCGGCGACGCGATTCCGCCAGGAGAAATCGTTGGCATTGGCAACTGAGAGTGCCCGTCGCGCCGGATGCCATTCCGTCTGGCGAATGTGCCAGAAGGTTAAGACGACGGCTGATAACACGAGGATTGAGACTGGGAGGCAGTTTGAACGGAACCCGCTTGTTAACCGCGAAATACGCCAAACACACGAAAAATGGAACCGTTCAATCAACCGTGGCAGCCGACGTGAGGAGGCTCTATCGGATTCCGATTCCCTCATCCCGGTTCCGCATTTTGAACATGGAACCTCGTCACCTCGGCTGCTACAGACCGGATGGCTTTCTCGTGTGCCGCGCATTTCGCGGCTAATGCAGTGCCAAAGTGAATAAGCTCCACCACAAGCCGTCGCCAGCCACGCGCCCCGGCTGTAACTATTGAAAAGACCTCGGCACAGGAAAAATGCGGCGACGAGGAATGACGAGGAAACCACAATTCTTTTCCATCCTCTGCTTTCCATCCTCAATCCTCCAACTCCCATCGCCAGGGCCAGGATCAAACCGGTTCCCATGAGCGAGCCGAATGTGTTCGGATTATCCCAAGGCCCCGTCCATCGCGAATTACCGCGATACTCGTAGGCCCGGGCGGTTTCTGATTGCCGGAGCGAAGCTACCACAAGAAGACAGACAAACGTCGCCGGAACCATCCATGACCCTCTGAACTTTCCCGTTGGCCAGCTCGACCAGACACCCGCGCCCAAACCCAAAGCAGCCGTTCCCAAGAGCATCAAAGCCTGGGTGGACTTCGAAGCCGTGAAGTAATCCAAGGTATAGGCGAGCACTCCCAATCCCAAGAACCCAATTAACGCACCCAAACGCAGCGAGGAGCATTGCTCCGCGTGACCCGACAGGCGGAGCGATGCTCCGCGCTCCAATCGCTGGGGATGAGGTGCCTCAGCATAAAATGAAGAGGCTTTTCCCGGTGCCCTTAACAGCAGAAACGTGGCGCAATAAATCGCAACGCAAAGCAAAACCATCCATTGCGTTCCCGCATCGTGAAATACGCCCTCGATCTCCCGCAGGAAAGGACCAAATACATCCCAAGACCGAACCGCCGAACTGCCGCCGAACAGACAAAGAACAATGGCGAGAGCAACCAGACCGATAACCAACACCCGGCGGATTTTGAGATTGCTCACGCGCCGTGACTTCTATTTGCCTTCCTGTGAAAGCCAAAATCTCACAGCGGTCACCCCCCGAACACTGGCAAGTATCTTGAAATTGCGCAGCCGGAGATCCGTTCGCACCAGGCACGGCAATTTGTATGGTGCCACCACTTCCGTCGCAAACTCCACTACAGCAATTGCCTGTGGTCACAGAGGCTGTGATAATTGCCGTTCCCTTATATCGACATCCGTAGCCTGGGGCATCGACGCAAATATACGGTTTCGAATAAACCTTCACATAACATGACGCCTCAGCACACGAGTATATGCCCTCACATGGTGAACGAACTGTATCAGTCGCAGCTTTGTTGTTACAACTACCAACCCCGCATATCGGAAGGTCCTGTGCCGAGATGAGCTGCCGTTGCGCCATCAAGCCGAGAACCAACAGTGCTAAACTTACTTTGCAGTTCATGCCTTTCCTTTCTTTTTTTTCTCATTTGCGATCCAAAACGGGTTTCCATGTGCATGCCTATTGCTGGATGGACAATTGCTCTTATCTGGGCCGCTGCCTCTGGGCACCAGATGTCACAGGAGCGGGCGGGCTGCGTCGTGCTCAGCCTTTTTTTCAGAATGCTCAGGCGGCCCGGCTGCAACAGCCAGTCGATCTGCGCCGGACTGATCTTGAGCAGCTGGGCTTTGATGTCGTCGTTCGGTGCAGGCTGGTCCTCCGGGTAGAATTCCAGCCACTCTGGCGAAGCGGCTTTGAGGAGTTTGCGGCGCAGGGTTGATGGCTTTTGAACCAGACTCGCAATCGCGGCCGCGAAGCTGTGGCGGGCGCAAAAAAAATGGACAATTAAAACCAAGCCAGTAAAGTCCGGCGATTGTTATGAAGAACAACCTACTTAAGAATGTCCTCGATTGGGTGCTGGCGACGAGCGTGCTGCTTTCAGTCGTTTTCTTCGTTCAGTTTTACTTTCGCACGAAGGATTTTCGCACCACCCAGGCTTCGCTCCAGTTGGAAATGGCCAAGTATCAGAACAACCGTCAGATGTTGCCTCTGCTGATCAACGACACGCTTGAATACAACAAGGCTCATCCCGACGTGAATCTCACCCGCATTCTGGAATCCATCGGCGTTGGCAAAGCCGCTCCCGGAACCAAACCCGCCACCAAGTAATTTTATGAACGAATCGGAAAATCCCCTGCAAGACTCCCCCGAAACCGTCGATCTGAAACAGCAAGTGGTGGAATTAAATCGGCAGACCAACCGCCTGTTCGTCGCTCTGGTCATTGTCAGCCTGACGTTGGCCGCCTTTCTAGGATTGCAAGCGCGGCGCACCGGGAAAGACTTGGACCTGATCCGGCCGCAGGCCAAACAACTGCTGGAAGCCAACAAGAAAGAGGCGCCCGTAATCCAGAACTTCGTCAACAATCTCTCCGTTTACGGCCAGGGCCATCCGGACTTTGCTCCGGTGCTCGCGAAGTACGGCATCAAGCCCGGCTCCATGGCTCCGATGGGAGCGACGCAGCCGACCAACGCTCCGAAAAAGTAGTTTTTTAGCTTAGTGATTTCTGCTCCGAGACTGCGAGCTTCGCGCCGCACTCGGAGCAGAATTTTGATTGGGGAGGACAGGAGTTTCCACAGCTAGGGCAATCCAGGTGCGCATCGCGGTGCCGGCTATGAATGATCAGGTTCCGAATGTAGGGAATCCACGTGAACGCATAGGCGAAAATGAAGACCGAATCCCGCTGGCGCAGCGAGTAGATCAGCAAAAGAATGGAACCGGTCAGGCTCAGCCACCAGAACGCCGCCGGCACCACCACCCGCCGCAATTTCTCCGTAGCGTACCATTGCACAAAGAAGCGCGAGAAAAAAACGGCGTTGCCAATCCAGCCCAGAACTTTCCAGGCGCTCCATTCGATGCCAAACAGCTTGCCGTCGTGCCACACCAGATTCGTCAGCCAATCCATAGTGCGCGCAGCTTAAAGCAGCCCGCCGCGGACCGCGAAGGAATTTTCCGACGCGTGATCAATGGCGCCTGACGTGCCGATGCTTTACCCGGCTTGGGAATTCACCTACGGTTCACGCCGTGTTACTCCAGCGCCAGAAGCAACAGTTCTCCGGCGAGTTCTATCAGCGCCATCGCCAGCATGTGCTGCGGGTCATTCGCAAGGGTGTGCTTTACTTCATCCTTTCCGGCACGTTTGCGACACTGTTCCTGCTCGCCTGTTTCTACGGGAAAGGAACGACTCTGGAAGCTGGCATCGCAGTGGCGATTTTCCTCTGGATTTGCTTTGGAATTTGCGTGGGCATTCCCGACAGCCTTCGGGTGCGGCTGCTGCCCTACTTCGAGCGGCCGCTCGGAAACATCTCCACGTGGGATCACTGGCGAAGCCTGCTGAACCATTCGCGGGAATTGGATGAACTTGCGACTGGGCTTGGCGTCACACCGCTGTCGCGTTTTGCTTCTGGCGACGATTTGATTCCAGGAGAACAATTGGTCTGGCACGAACCGCAGCTGGCCTTGGAAGCCGTTACGCGACTTCTGGAAAGCAAAGCCGCCCGGGATTTCCCAAAGGAACTGGCGAGCGACCTGGCCCATTTGCGTGATGCGCTGAGCGCGGCTTCGACGCAACAGGTGCGGTTCTGTTTTTTGCTTCGGGAAGGTTCCTCTGCCAGTGACGCAGAGATGACTCGCCGAAAAGGGAGCTTTTTTTAGAATTGGGTTGGCGACCAATCGGCTGAACTTTTTGCGCTAAGCGTTCGAATGGAAGCAGCTTGCATTCATTGGCCAATCCAGCACATTTCCCGTGAATGGGATCACCCTTGCAACCAGTTACGCTGAGCGTTGAACAGATCACCGAGTTGAACCGAAAGCTTTCCGTGCTTCGCCACGATATCAACAACAAGCTCACGCTGATTGTTGCCGCGATGGAACTCATCCGCTGCAAGCCCGAACTGGCGGACAAGATGCTCGCCACGGTCACCGAACAGCCGATGAAGATCAGCGCGGCCATGAGCAAGTATTCCAAAGAGTTCGAAAAAACCTTGGGCATCACTTCCCCCACTCCGCCTCAATAGGCGCTGCGCCTGAGACAGCCCGGAAGGCCGGTCGGAAAACCGCTGACTCGAAGTTCACAAAGCTGAATGGCTTTTGCCTTTAGTCCGCGCGATTGCTTTGGCATGTTTTCCCGAAATGGAACGGACTGAAGCGGATTTAATTACCGCCGTATTGCAAGGCGATGCCGCCAGCTTCGAGCCATTGATTGAAAAGTACTCCCCCCGCGTTTTCGCCACCGCACGCCGTTATGCCCGGCGCGAAAGCGAGATTGAGGACATCGTTCAGGAGGTCTGGCTGAAGGCGTTCCAAAAACTCGCGAGCTTCCGTGGCGATGCTCCTTTCGAACACTGGCTGATGCGCCTGGCCGTTCGCACCTGCTACGATTTCCTTCGCGGACATCAGCGGAATCGCGAGGCGACTTTCTCCGAATTGACCCAACCTGAAGAAGACTGGCTGGAACGCTTTGTCACCCAACCGGAAACCGCCAGTGAAGACGCCGATGCAGCCCGGCTCCTGATCGACCGAATCATTGCGCAACTGTCCCCCCCCGCCCGTCTGATCATTACCTTGCTGGAAATCGAGGATCGATCTGTCAAAGAAATCGCCCAACTCACCGGTTGGTCCGTGCCGCTGGTAAAAGTTCGCGCGTTCCGCGCCCGGGCAGAAATGCGGAAGTTGCTGGGCAAAATGGCGAAAGAGAAGTATCTGTAACCCCGCGCAAAATTTGCACGTCTGAAGAAATTGTCCGTATGAAACTGACTGAACTGCAAAACAAACTGATTCGAGCCGCGCGCTCGAAGGAGCCCAGCGACCGCGTGCCGTACGCCTTTGAAAAGCGAGTGATGCGTCACATCGCCTCCCGGCCTAAGGCCGATGCCGGAGCGCTCTGGGCACAGGCCCTTTGGCGGTCCGCCATTGCCTGTGTGGCGGTGGTGCTCGTCACGGGATCGTTGTCTATCTTCGTTCCGCGAAACAACTCTCCGACGGCTGGGGACTTGTCGCAGGCCTTTGAAAAAACCATGCTGGCGGGCTTGGATAGCGATTACTCCCGGTGAACACCTGGAAAGTCATCTTCGCCACCTTGGTGATTTTCGTGACGGGAGCGGTGACCGGCGCGATGCTGGTGCGTTTCATCGGTCAGGAACCGCCGCATCTGGTGCAGAAAGTTTCGGAAACGTTTCACCCCGCCCAGCAAAGCACGAACGCCATTCGCGAATCCAAATTGCCCGCGCCCATGGTCGGTCCGTTGCGTAAGGATTTCATCGATCGGCTTCAGCGCGAATTGAAAATCGATGCCGACCAGCGGCAGCGAATCGAAAAAATCATCATCGAAGGCCAGGAGCAAACCAAAATGCTTTGGGACGAGATTTCGCCGGAAATGCACCGGGCCATCGTCGAAACCAAAGATCGAATCCGTGCGGAACTGACTCCCGCCCAGCAGGTGAAATTCGCGGAACTGTTCAAATCCAAATCGCGCAACCAGCCCAAAGCGAACGGTGCAGAGAGGAAAAACGCGCCCCCGAACTCCGCTCCCGTCGTGGTCACCAATTCCACCGGTACGCCTTAACGCGCGGCGGCGGCTTGGTCCCTTTTCCCTGCGCATCCTCTCACCGCCTGGTCCATCGAACTATCGGTTCAACTGCTGCCACAAAAACGTGTAGGCCAGCGTCATCATGTAAGCACGTTGCTCATTGTTGGCAGCGCCTCCGTGGCCGCCTTCAATGTTTTCATAATACAAAACGTCGTGCCCCTGCTCTTCCATTCGCGCCACCATTTTGCGCGCATGCCCCGGATGAACACGATCGTCGCGGGTTGAAGTCGTGAACAGCACGCGCGGATATTTCTGATTCGGCCGCACATTCTGATAGGGCGAATACTGCCTGAGATAACTCCACTCCTCCGGCTTATCAGGATTGCCGTATTCGTCCATCCAACTCGCGCCCGCCAGCAGCTTGTGGTAGCGACGCATATCGAGCAACGGAACCTGCCCCACGACCGCGCCGAACAAATCAGGACGCTCGGTCAGCATCACGCCCATCAGCAGACCGCCGTTTGAGCCGCCTTGAATTCCCAAATGCTTGGGCGAAGTCACCCGCCGCGCGATCAGGTCCTCCGCGACGGAAATGAAATCATCGTAAGCGCGCTGGCGATTTTCTTTCCGGGCGGCATTGTGCCATTGCGGGCCGAACTCGCCGCCGCCACGAATGTTGGCCACGGCATAAGCTCCGCCTCGCTCCAGCCAAGCCGCACCCACCGCCGGGTTGTAATCCGGCTTCAGGGAAATTTCGAATCCGCCATAGCCATACAACAACGTCGGATTGGTTCCATTCAAAGGCATTCCCTTTCGACTCACCTGGAAGTACGGCACGCGCGTTCCATCCTTGGAAACAGCGGCGAACTGCTGCACCTCCAATCCCGTTGCGTCGAAATACGCAGGCAGGCTCTTCAGTTTTTCGCGCCCCGGCTGACCCGCTGCGCCGAGATAGAGCGTCGAAGGCGTGAGGTAGCCCGCAATCAACATGAAGTAATCGTCCGACTCATTGGGATCAACGCCGCTGACACTGACGGTTCCAAACCGCGGCACGTCCAACTCAGTTCGCGTCCAATTCTCGCCTGCCGGACGCAGCAATACCGGACGGCTGTTCACGTTGCTCAGCACATTCAGTATGACGAAATTCGTCGTGGCGCTGATGCTTGCCAGCGACGTTCGCGCGTCCGGCTGAAACAGGGTCGCGAATTTCCGTTCGCCGTTCAGGTAGGAATCAAAGTCTGTCGCCAGGAGCGAACCAGCCTGATGCGGTGCACCCGAAACCGTCCAGTCCGAACGCAAGCGAAGCAGAAGATAGTTTCCAAACGTGCTGACTTCGGCATCGGCTGGCTTGTCGATGCGCACCCACTGTTCGCCGCGGCGGACAAAGGTTTCGTCGGTAAAGAACGTGGTCTGCCGGACGAAGAATTCGTAAATCCGGCCATGATCATGGATCACTTGCGCTGAAGCCGCGACCGCGTCCTCATTGGCTTCAAAGACCAACCGCGCTTCGGACAAAGGCGTGCCGCGTTTCCATTCCTTGATCTGCCGCGGATAGCCAGAATGGGTCATCGATCCCGGCCCGAAATCCGTGCCGACATACAACGTGTCCCGACTCCGCCAAGCCACATCACTCTTGGCTTCCGGCAATTTGAAGCCGTCCGGAACAAACGCATTCCGCTCCAGGTCGAACTCACGTTCCACCAAAGCATCGGCGCCGCCGCGCGACAAGGAAACGATCGCCCGATCGAAATCCGGCTCCAGAAACGCCGCCCCTTTCCAAACCCAATTCTCCTTTTCGTCAGCCGCCAAACGATCGAGGTCCAACACGATTTCCCAGCGCGGTTCCGCTTTGCGGTATTCATCCAGCGTGGTGCGACGCCACAGACCGCGCGGATTTTTTTCATCCATCCAGAAATTGTAGTAAAACTTCCCGCGCTTAATGACGCCGGGAATGCGTTCCTTGGAATTGAGAATGGAAAGCAGCTTTTGCCGCGTGCCTTTGAAATCCGGCGCATTCTCCAGCTCTTTCACCGTAACGGCATTCTGCTGCCGCACCCAGTCCAGCGCCTTTTCACCGGTGACATCTTCCAACCAAAGATAAGGATCAGCCACGCTGTCAGCCGTGGCGTTTTTTGTTTCGGACGAAACATGGGTTCCACAGCAACCCACCAGCCAGAGGGCAAAAATCGCGGCAACACATAAAAGGAGTTTCATAGGCGTTTTCAAAATACAGACGGAACGGACGGAACGGATTTAAACATTTAAATCAGGCGCGGCGCTTTCTTCAGGGTCGCAGCTTCCAACCGCGCAATCGCAACGCATTGCCGATGACGATCATGTCGGAAAAACCCATGGCCGCTGCGCAGAGAATCGGGCTCATAAACCCAAGCGCCGCCAGCGGAATGCCGATGGCGTTGTAGAAAAAAGCCCAGAATAAATTCTGCTTGATGGTCCGCAGAGTCGCGCGTGCGAGTCCGAGAGCCTCCGGCACGGATTCAATTTCGGATTTGAGCAGAATGATATCCGCCGCTTCGCGCGCCACATCGCTGGCACGGCTCACGGCAATGCCAAGATCGGCCTGCTCGAGCGCCGGCGCGTCGTTGATGCCATCGCCGACAAAGGCGACGCGCTCGCCGGCCTGCTGGAGTTTCTTGACGAACTCAGCCTTTTTTTCCGGACGCACTTCGGCAAATACGTTTTCGGGTTTGATGCCGGTCTGCCGGGCAATGCTCGCGGCCGTCACTGCATTGTCGCCGGTCAGGAGATAGGTCTTGAGATTCTGTTCGTCCAAAGCTGCGACCACCGCTCGCGCGCCGTTCTTGACTGTGTCTTTGACAGCAAAGAGCCCCACCAACGTCGTTCCAGCCACTAGACCGACGATCGTGGCCCCCTGCTCCGACCATTCGCGAACGAATGCGTCGCCGGTCGCGCTGCTCACACCCAACCCGCGCAACCACGGCAGCGAACCGAGGAGCATGCGGTGATTCTGGCCGTCATTCGACCACCCCGCTTGAACGCCGGACCCGCGAACTTCCTCCCAATCCGACAGCTTGAGTTCGGAGTCGGACAACTTGGCTACGGCTTGACTGATCGGATGGGACGAATGCCGAGCCAGCGCAGCCGCCAGCTGAATAATGTTGGATTTCGGAAGATGAAATTTCGAATCCAACTCAGGCTCCCAAATCTTTGCCACGCTCGGCTTGCCTTGGGTCAGCGTTCCGGTTTTGTCAAAAATCACCGCAGTAACCTCACCCGCTTTTTCCAAAGCCACACCGTCGCGAATGAGAATGCCGCGTTGTGCGGCTGCGTTGGAACCCGCCATGATTGCGGCCGGAGTCGCCAAGCCCATCGCGCATGGACAGGCAATAATCAACACGGCAGATGCGATAATGAAAGACGCCGCCAAAGTCCCGACTGGCGGGTGCGCCGGCCAAAGCCAAACGGCCAGCCAATTGTGAATCTGGTGGGCGGAATCCGGCGCCAAACCCCACCAGAGTGCCGCTGCCAATGCAATCGTGACGACGATCGGCACAAACACGCTGCTCACACGATCGCCCAATCGTTGGATATTGGCGCGACTGGTTTGCGCGCGTTGAACGGCCGCAATGATGTGTGCCAAGGCCGTCGCTTCGCCGGTGGCAGTCACGCGCATGATCAAGCGTCCGTTGAGATTCACCGTTCCAGCGTAGAGTTCGCTTTTGAGAGATTTGTCGACTGGCGCGGATTCACCCGTGAGCATCGCCTCATCCACCGCAGAGTCGCCTTCCGACACTTCACCATCGGTCGGAACGCGATCGCCCGGCCGCAGCACGACACGATCGCCGATGTTCAATGCGGAGACAGGCACTTCGATTTCGCCGGTCGCGTCCATTCGGCGGGCCGTTTGAGGCGCAAGGTTCAGCAAATTCCGAAGTGCTCCGGAAGCCCGCACACTGACGCGCGATTCAATCCAATGGCCCAGGCTGATCAGCGTGATGATGGAAGCCGATTCCATGAAATAAACATGACCACCGTGCCCGCTTAACAAAGCCCAGGCGCTATAGGCAAATGCTGTCGTTGAACCCAGCGCGACGAGCGTGTCCATGTTGGATCGCCCGATCTTCAATTGGTTCCAGGCACCGCGATAAAACTGCGCTCCGGCCAACACTTGAACGATCGCTGCCAGCACAAACGAGAACCACTGAAACCAGGGAACCATTCCAAGTCCAAAAACCCACTCGCCAATCATCAAGGGCAAGGTGCCGAGCACGCCCACCCACAATGTGAACTGCCAGCCGGCCAGCCGATGCTCCGTTCCATCGTGGCTCTCGGTTTCGGCTTCAATGACTTTCGCCGTGTAACCCGCTTCTTCGATGGCCCGGGCCACGGCCGGAACATCCTGTTCCACGCCCGGCGACCACCGCACCGACGCCTGGCGGGAATCCAGGCTGACCATGGCACTGTGAACTCCGGGGACGCTTTGGATCGCTTCGGTCACGTGCCGCACGCAATTGCCGCAATCCATTCCGCTGACGGAGAATTCCGTCTTTGCCCGACCCGGAGCCGTCATCGTATTCTCGATTGCCATATTCAGAAGTTAACAGGAAACCGTGGACAGTCGAGTTGACCTGGAAAAACCAAGCCGCGTCAGCACACTCACCCCATTACCGCGGCAAATCTCAAACCTCGTGTACTCACGCGCAGTTCGGGAATTTCAAGCAACTCCATCACGGCTTGGAAAATCAGCACTCCGGTCAAAATGACATCCGCGCGTTTGGGCGGGAGGCCGACGATGCCCTGTCGCTCGGCGAGCGGCAGTCCCCAGAGCCGTTGCACATGCCAGCGAACGCGATCCAGACTCAGCCGGGTGGCTTCGATTATTTCCCGATCGTATTGGTCCAAGCCCGCTTCCATCCGCGCCAGAATGCTCGTGGTCCCGCCGGTGCCCACCAGTTGAACGGCATCGGCTTCAACGTTCACCTTGGATTCCCAACGCAACACCGGTTCCAGCCGCGGCAACACTTCGCCGCGCAGGAAATTTTCAACCCAGGCGCGACAGGCATGGAGTTCCTCATTCCGGGGCGGATCGCTGTGCGGGATTTTTTCCATGAGGCGGACCGTGCCGAGTGGAAAGCTTTGCTGAAAATGCTTGTGACTGCCCTGGCCGAGAATGAATTCCGTGCTGCCGCCGCCGACGTCCATCAGCAGCAGCGGCGTGCTTTCCAGGCGCGGGTCGGTGGCCACGCCTTGAAAAACCCATTCGGCTTCCTGCTCGCCGGAAATAATTTCCACCTTCAGGCCGGAGGCGATTTCGATGGCGGAGACGAGTTCATCGGCGTTCGTCGCATCTCGCGCCGCACTTGTGGCGATGACACGGATCGCGCCGGCGTTTTGCTCGCGCGCGGCATGGGCAAAGCGAGTCACCGCGACGGCGGTTTTGGCAATGGGCTCGGCCTGAAGTCGGTGAGTTTCGTAGAAGCCACTGCCCAGCCGCGTTTGCTTGCTGGCTTCCCACACAGGCTGGACTTGAGGGCCGTTCACATCGGCAACCAACAACTTCACAGAATTGGTTCCGACATCAATAACGGCGCGCCGGACAGGTGACATGCGCCAATTAGAACAGCAGGCGCGCGCGCGGCCCAAGTTAAAAATGCGTTACGAAACGGCAAGCATTGCTGAATCCGCCCCGAGCTGCAGATTTACCCCTAAGCCGGCCGTTCGCCCGCAGCGCTCATCAATATCAGCCGTCGGGAACGCAACCCGTCTGTAACACAATTGTAACTTTGGGAGATCGGTTGCATCGGCCAACCTTTGCAGACTATTTTGAACACAGTGAGCGCACCCATTTTTAAGCCCCAGCACTTTATCAATCGCGAATTGAGCGGGCTGGAATTCAACCAGCGCGTGCTCGATCAGGCTTGGGACCGCGACAATCCCCTGCTGGAACGGCTTAAATTCTTTTGCATCGTCAGCTCCAATCTGGATGAGTTTTTTGAAGTGCGCGTCGCCGGCGTCAAACAACAGATTGAAAGCGACGTCGTGGAACGCAGCATCGACGGGCTCACCGCCACGGAAACGTTCAAAGCCATGGTGCGACGAATCCGCCGCATGGTCGAGGATCTCTACGCCTGCTGGCGCGACGAACTCAAACCCGCCCTGGCGAAAAACAGCATTCGCATTCTGGAAATCGAGGATCTGGATCAATCGGATTTGATCTGGCTGGAAGCCTATTATCGCACTCAGGTTCGTCCCGTGCTCACGCCGCTGGCGATCGATCCCGCGCATCCGTTTCCGCAACTGCTCAACAAATCGTTGAATTTGATCGTGCGATTGGAAATGCCAAAAGGCTCGGAAATTTTGAAGCACCTGGCCGTCGTGCAGATTCCGCGCATTCTGCCGCGCATGATTCAACTGCCGCGTTCCGACAAGCGGCGCGACTACGTTTATCTCGGCAAACTCATCGGGCACAATCTCGCCGACCTTTTTCCCGGAACGAAGATTCTCGGTTACTGGGCTTTCCGCGTGACCCGCAACAGCGAGCTTTACATCGACGAAGAGGAAATCGCCAATCTGCTCAAGGCCGTCGAAAACGAACTGCACAATCGCCGCCGGGGCGACGCCGTTCGACTGGAAATTGAACAGGATTGTCCGCCGCCGATTCAGGACGCATTGCTGAACACCTTGCGTTTGACCGAAGAGGATTTGTACCGGATCGACGGTCCGCTGAATCCCACGCGGCTCATGGCCTTGTACCAGGGAGATCATTCGCCGGAATTACGCGATCCACCGTTCGTGGCTCCGATTGCCCTGCCCTTGCGCAACAAGCCCGATCTGTTCGCCGCCATTCGCGAACGCGACATTCTTCTGCATCATCCGTACGAGAACTTCAGCAGCGTGGTGGAACTGCTGGAACAGGCGGCTGAGGATTCCGACGTTCTCGCGATCAAGCAGACGCTCTACCGCACCGGCGGCGATCCGCGCATTGTGGGCGCGTTGGAAAAAGCGGTGCAGAACGGCAAGCAAGTGACGGCCGTGGTGGAGTTGCGGGCGCGCTTTGATGAAGCCAACAATATCCAATGGGCGCGGCGGCTGGAAGAAAGCGGCGTGCATGTGGTTTATGGTTTGGTCGGTTATAAAATTCACGCCAAGAGCTGTCTGATCGTCCGCCGCGAAGGCCACCAGATCCGGCGCTACGCTCACCTCGCCACGGGCAATTACAATCCGGCCACCGCGCGGCTTTACACCGATCTGGGGCTGTTGACCTGCCGACCGGATTTCGCCGAGGACGTGACCAATTTTTTCAATCTCCTGACGGGCATCTGCCAGTTCCAAGGCATGCAGAAGCTGTTGCTCTCGCCCTTCGAACTGCATGACCGCATGTTGCGACTGATCGAGCGCGAAGCAGAGAATGCGCGACGCGGGTTGCCCGCCCGCATCATTGCGAAAGTTAATTCGCTGGCGGAAGAGCGGATCATCAAGGCGCTTTACCAGGCCTCGCGCGCGGGGGTGAAAATCGACCTGATCGTGCGCGGCATCTGCTGTCTGCGGCCTGGCGTCAAAGGCCTGAGCGAGAACATCACCGTGCGCAGCATTGTGGATCGCTTTCTGGAACACAGCCGGATTTTCTATTTTGAAAATGCCTGCCAGCCGGAAGTGTTTCTCAGCAGCGCCGATTGGCTGCCGCGCAATTTCTTCCGCCGCATCGAGCTGGCGTTTCCGATTGAGGACGGCGTGCTGCGCGAGCGCATCATCAACGAAGTCCTGGCCGTGTCGTTGGCGGACAATACCAAAGCGCGCTTCCTGACCAGCAAAGGTTCCTACGAACCGCCCAAACCGGCGCCTGGTCAAAAGCCGCACCGCAGCCAAAGGGAATTCGTTGCGCTCGCGGTCAATGGGCGATCCCGCCCGCCCAAAGCCCGCTCGGCCAAGCGCCGTTTTCCCGAAGTGAAACTGGCCAAGCGCCCGTTCTGATTGCATGAAACGCGCGATTCCAACGCAGCTCGCCGATCTCTTGGCCACCCGGCTGGAGGCGGCGCGCCGGAGGTATCGCAAGCGGCTCGGACGTTGTCAGGAGAAGTTTTCCGAAAAGGCGGTTCACAATTTGCGAATTGAGACACGGCAGATTCTGGCATTGCTCGATTTGCTCAGCGCGCTGGAACCGCAGAAGTCATCCGAGAAGGCCGCGAAGCAGTTCGAGAAACGATTGAAGCTGTTTGGCGAAGTGCGGGACGCGCAGGTTCAATTGATCCTGCTCAAACCGATGTGGCCAAAGTTTCCCGAAGCTTCCAGCCTCAAGACATTCCTGGAACGCCGGGAAGAAAAGCTGATCCGCAAACTGGCTGCAAAGATTCGTTCCACGCCGCCTTCGCATCTGAATCACCGGCTCAAAGCCATCGTGAAACACCTCCGCCATCAGACCGAGAGCCAGAAGCATGCTGGAGCGGCGGAGGCCGCAACGAAAGTGCTACGAACGGTTTTCCAGAACGTCGAGGTTTTGCGCCGCAAGGTCCAACCGGAGCAGATCGCGTCCATTCACCAGATGCGCATCGCCTTCAAGCGCTTTCGATACCTGAGTGAACTGCTTCAACCGTTGCTGCCAAACCTGACAGACGCGCAGCTTGAGCGGATGAAGGCCTATCAAGCGATAGCTGGCGACATTCAGGACACCGATGTTCTCCTGCATCGTCTGGCGCAGGCGGTGAAACATCGAAAGCTGAATCCAGCCGCACTGCGCAATTTGCGAGGCGAGCTGTTGCGGCAACGCCATCGAGCGATAGATTTCTTCATGACACGAATCGATGATCTCAACAGGTTCCGAGCCGTCGTGCGGCCCGCGCGCAAGACCCACTCACATTGATGGCATGAAGCTTTACATTCTTCGCCATGGGGAAGCCGCTGAGCACGGGGATCCGCGCTATAAAGAAAACGAGCGACCGCTGACGCCCAAAGGCATTCAACGAACGCAGCAAATGGCGGACGCGCTGTGCGCCATGGAAATCAACTTCGACAAAATTCTCAGCAGCCCGCTCACTCGCGCCCGGCAGACGGCGGAGATTGTCGCGCGCGCCGTCAATGAACCGGTGGAGTTCACCGAGGCGCTGACTCCTTCTGGCAATGTGAAAACGCTCGTGTCAATCGCGGCCTTTGCATCGGCCGCCTGCGCGGCGGC
>JBQCEJ010000208.1:0-2243 GCA_051960355.1 Verrucomicrobiota bacterium
GTGGTTACGAACATTGGCCAGAACAACGTGTTGATTCAAAATCACGCAGTCAATGCCGGCGGGGGGCTCTACTGCTCGGGCGGAATTCTATCGCTGACCAACTGGACTTTCATCGGAAATGTCGCGACCAATTCGGGAACCGCCACGAGTGACGGGGGAGGAATTTACATCTCTGTGGGAACGCTCAGCCTTTTCAACTCGTGCTTGAACGATAACATAGCATCGAGAAACGGGGGTGCTGTTTACAACCTCGCGACGGTCACCGCAGACAACTGTGCCTTCTCGAACAATTACGCCAACGCAAATGGCGGGGCCACCTGCTCTGTAAACCTGCGGGGATGCACTTTGACAGGCAATCAGGCAAATGCTGGAGGCGCGGCGTACAACGGCCAAATCGGCGATTGCTCGTTCTTCAACAACACGGCAGGAACCTACGGGGGAGGCTTCAATGGGGTCGCCTTTCAACTGCTGACGAACTGCCTTTTTAGTGGCAATCAAGCTTTCGCCGGCGGTGGCGTCTACCTCAATTCGGGGGTGGGTCTGTCCAACTGCGTTTTCGTTGGCAATGTTGCCGTATCTAATGGGGGAGGCTTGCTGCTTTCAAGCAGTTCCAAAGTGTGGAACAGCACGTTCACGAGCAATCAGGCCTACTTGGGCGGAGGTGCGTTCAACGGCACGTTCATAGACTGCACCCTGACCGGAAATGGCGCGACCAGCGCGGGTGGGGCCGTGTACGAACCTACGGTCGTGACCTCATCCTCCAACTGCGTATTCTCGGCCAATCGTTCCAGCACCAACGGCGGCGGAGTTTACGGCGGCACATGGTCAAACTGCCGGTTTACCGGAAACGTGGCTGGCCAAAATGGGGGCGGCGGTTACAACTGCACCATTCGAAATTCAATCCTCTCCGGAAACAGCGCTTTACTCGGGGGCGGCGTCTATTTCGGCGATCTTACCCAGTGTCTCCTCACGCAAAATCGAGCTCAGACCGGAGGCGGGGCATACAACAGCGCCAATTATCCGATCAGGAATTGCACGATCGCCGCAAACTACGCGACGAACAATGCCGGCGGCGTCTTTGGCAGCTCCCCCACAGTGGTCAGCAGCATTCTTTATTTTAATTCAGCGCCCACCAGCGACAACTATGCAGGAATCCTGCCTTCAACCTGTTGCCTCTATCCGCAATCGGCCGGTCCAGGCAATATCACCAATGACCCAGCATTCATCGATCTGGCGGGCGGCAACTTCCGTGTTCAGCTGAATTCGCCCTGTATTGACATCGCATCCGGACCTTTCCCGAGTCCGCTTGATCTCGATGGGCGTCCTCGAATCGTCGGATCAAAACTCGATATCGGAGCGTATGAATTCCAAGGGCCCGGCATTGGCGAATTCACGGCTTGGCTGCAGCAGAACGGGTTTCCCACTGGCGGGTCCGCAGACCATCTGGACAGTGATTTTGACCATCTCGATAATTGGCAGGAATGGATTGCGGGTACGAATCCTACCAATGCAGCTTCGGTGCTCGCAATGATCTCAGCAACCCCTTCGGCGTCCGGCGCCGTTGTTTCATGGCAAAGCGTTCCGGACAGGATTTATTATCTCGAAAGAGCGAGTAATCTGGCTCAGCCCGCGCCATTCTCCTGTATCCAAAGCAACATCGCAGGTCTGGTTGGGACCACGACCTTCTCAGACCAGACGGCAACGAACAGCTCTCAATATTTCTATCACGTCGGAGTTCAGTAGAATCTGGAAATGGCTCTGAACCGCTCAAAATGCTGATGCCATAAACTATTAGGACGCGTTTGCGAAAGAATCGAGCGAAGCGCCCTCAATCCTCCGAAAACAGATACTCCAGATCCGACTTCGACAGGCTGCGCGCGAAGCCTTCTTCGCCCAGCACATCGGCAATCGTCTTGGCTTTGCTCTGTTGCAGTTCCCAGATTTTTTCTTCCACGGTTCCCGGCGAAATCAACCGGTAGGCGTTCACGGTCTGGGTTTGGCCAATGCGATGCGAACGATCGATCGCCTGCGCTTCGACCGCCGGATTCCACCACGGATCGTACAGCACCACGTAACTGGCGGTGGTCAGGTTGAGCCCTGTGCCCGCTGCGCGAAGGCTCAGCAGGAAAACTGAGGCGTTGGGGTCGTTTTGGAAGGCGCTAACGACCTGCTGCCGATCTTTGGTCTGTCCTGTGAGAATGTGGGTGGGAATTTGGTGAGCGTGGCATTCCTGCTGCAACAAT
>JBQCEJ010000209.1:0-9578 GCA_051960355.1 Verrucomicrobiota bacterium
ATCGACGTATTTTCTCGAATACCTTTTGCCCAAGGAATCGGCCTCGGCGCTGCACATTTACTTTCCCGATCCGTGGCCGAAGCGAAAGCATTGGGGGAATCGGATGGTCAACGAACGTTTTCCCGAGTTGGCGGCGCAGGCATTGGCACCCGGCGGAATCGTTTACCTGCGGACCGATGACGAGAGTTATCTTCAACAGATGGTCGCGGTGTTTGGAGCCAGCGAGTTGTTTCGGTCGGTGGGAACGCCCAGAGAACTGACCGCAGTCGTCACTGATTTCGAGTCGGAGTTCAATCAGCGCGGAATTCCCACTAATTATGCGGCGTACCAGCGGAAGTGACCGGGCGGACGGTTTGCGATCTGGTTTTCAGCAATTTCGGTTCAACAGCGCGTAACCGATTGGCCTTGGAGGGCAGGCATTTCGACCCATTCGGGGTATCCGATCCGAATTGTGAATAACCCGACCTTTACATCCGTATATCTGCTGATCCAATATCCATTCGTTTCGGCTTGAAGTCGGGCAGGGAAGCAAAGGCATGCCAGCCCGATTGAGCAGTTGCATGGGACAGTGACCAATGCTTCATTATGTGCGGTTCGACTTTGTCGCTACCCTCTATAGCGGCGGTCGTGGGAATCATGATGGTGCGGAATCAGGAAGTTTACCCGGCGTGAAGCTCAGAAACTATTTCATCCTTCGTTGGTTGTTGGTCTGGTCAGGTCTTTTCCTTTTTGGATTTTACACGACTCTGGCGCGCACCATCACACTGGCTTGGCATCCGAGCTTGGGTGGGGAAATTGCCGGCTACAAAATTCTGTGGGGTGTGCAATCGGGGGTTTATACGTCTATCAACGATGTCGGCAATGTCACCCGGGCTGCGGTCATTTTACCGGATGATATTCCGGAATTTTTCCTGGCGCTCATCGCTTACACTCCCGACGGATTGCAAAGTGTGCCCTCGGACGAGCTGATCTATCGGCCGCCAATGCCTCCGCGATTGCAACTTGCGCTGGCCAACAAGCAGGAGCTGACACTCACGTGGAACGCGATTTCAGGCACTGGTTACCGTGTGCTCCAAAAACCAGACCTGTCGCCGGGCAAGTGGCAGCCCGTCAGCAAAGTCATGATTGCGTCGTCTTCCTCGATGGAATGGAAAACGGCGTTTGATCCGATCGCGAGTTCGGATTTTTTCAAACTGGAGGTGATTCCAGATCCGCAGGCACCGCCCAAGTTGCAACTGGCTCTTGCGAGCGATCAGATCAAGCTATCGTGGGCCTCGGTTCCCGGGATGGCTTACCGGGTTTTATACAAGCCAACTCTTGCCGAGCCTTCATGGACGCCGGTCAGCGGATTGCTGAATGCCGATTCAACCTTGGTGGAATGGATGACACAGGTGACGCCCGGTGCACCGTCGGGATTTTTTGTGCTGCAAGTGATTGCTGATCCCGAAGCACCCCCGAGCACGCAGATCGACTTCGTGGGCAAAAATCAGATCAAACTCTCCTGGACGTCCGTTCCAACAAAAGCCTATCAGGTGTTTTACAAAGCGGACCTCTCGGATGAAACCTGGGAACCTTACAGCGACGTTCTTTTCGCGGAATCCATGACGATGGACTGGACAACGGAAATTGATCCGGAGTCGCCTTCGGGCTTTTTCATGGTGCAGTTTGCCGCTGAGATTTGATTCGCCGCGTTGGGCGGCTGAATTTCAAACGTCGATCACTGGTCCGCCGTCACCTTTATCTGAACGCGGTGGACGCCCGCCACCGCGGCGCACTTCGACGCGAGTCTTGCCCGTGCCAGTCAGAGAACTCAGCACGACGGAGACAATCCCAACGATCAACGATCCCCCGAAAGCCCACCAGAAGCTGTCCACGTGGAAACCTTGCAGAATGGAACCGACGAAATAGAGGAGCAGGGCATTGATGACCAAAATAAAAAGCCCCAGGGTGAAAATCAGCAGCGGCAAGGCCACCAGCAGCAGGATGGGACGAACGAAGGCATTGAGAATTCCGAGCAGCAGAGAGGCGACAAACAAGTCAGTCGGCTTGTCGTAGCGGATGCCGGGTAGAATGGAAGCGGCGACCAGCACGGCCAGCGTGTTGATGATCCAGCTTTGAAGAAATTTTTTTACTCTAGGCGACATGTGCGTTTCTCTTGCCGCGCTAACATGAAACAGCTCGGATTCAATTACAAGGGCCGACATCGAGTTCGCCGCGCTCGACGATTTTCAATGACTGGATTCGCCAGGGCCAATCAGCAGGAAGCTGGATCCGATATCGGCGTGCAGTTTGGCTCCAGTCGAACAGGCCGGAATGAGGCAGAACTCGCCGGGTTGAAGTTCAACCGAAATACTGCCGTCGCTCACCTGAACTTTATTTTCCAGCGCACCGATTATTTTGAAACGAGGTTGCTGAAACGTGATCGTCTCCTTCGCAAGCGCGCGAAGCTCGTCCACGCTGAAGAGCGGATGCTTTGCCAAGGGCCGAATCTTGAAACGTCCCGCCGAATTGAAAGAACTGCCCACGAGCTTCGGCTCGAAGTCCTCGAAATCGATACTCGCCAGCGATTGGGAGATGTGGAGCTCGCGCGGTTTGCCGTCCGTCCCCACGCGATTCCAGTCAAACACGCGATATGTCGTGTCCGAGTTCTGCTGAATTTCGAAAATCACCAGACCTGCGCCGATGGCGTGAACGCGGCCGCTTGGCAGAAACATCGTGTCGCCAGCGTTCACGGGAACGCGATGGAAACATTCGGCCACCGTGCCGTCCTGAATTCGCCCTTCGAATTCCTGGCGCGTCGTACCGCTTTTCAATCCCACGTAAAGTTCCGCCCCCGGTGCGGCCTGCGTGATGTGCCACATCTCGGTTTTCGGATCGCCACCGAGTTCGGCCGCTTTGTGTGCGGGCGGGTGAACTTGCAGCGAGAGTCTCTCCTGCGCATCGAGAATTTTGATCAGCAGCGGAAACAGCCCGTTCTGAGACTTGGCATCGCCGAGCAGGTCGCGTTCATGGTTTTCCATCAACCAACGCAAATCTTTTCCGGCCAAGGGACCATTCGTGATGACGCTCGCGTCGCCGGGGCGATCGCTGATTTCCCAGGATTCACCGATCAGGCCGGCAGGAATGGATTTGCCGTAAAGGGAATGGAGATTTCGTCCGCCCCAAACGCGTTCCTTGAAGATCGGCTGAAATTTAAAAGGATAGAGCATAGGAGTAATCTTTGAGTCCAGTCGGCGCGGGTTCAAGCGGCTTGAGTCGAATCCTGACTGGCGGCGGTTTTCGCGGCCGGTATTTCGGCTTCTTCGAGAAAATGACCAAAGGCCCGGAATTTGTCGTAGCGCTGCTTCAACCGGTCGGCGGCGGACAGTTGCAGCAGCGCTTTCAATTCCTGTAACAGGTGCTCTTGCAGATTCGCGGCCGTTTTTGCGGTGTTGGTATGCGCGCCGCCCAGCGGTTCGGGAATGATCCCGTCCACCAGCTTGAGCTGCAATAGCTCTTTGGCGGTGATCTTCAGGGCTTGGGCCGCTTTTGCGGCGGCGGAACGGTCCTTCCAAAGAATCGCCGCGCAACCTTCCGGACTGATCACGGAATAGTAGGCGTTTTCCAGAATCAATACGCGATCGGCAACGCCAATTCCCAAGGCGCCGCCGGAACCGCCTTCGCCGATCACCACGGCAATGATCGGCACTTCCAACAACATCATTTCGCGCAGGTTCACGGCGATGGCTTCGGCGATGTGCCGTTCCTCCGCGCCGATGCCCGGATAAGCGCCAGCCGTGTCAATCAGCGTGATGATCGGCAGATTGAACTTGTTGGCCATTTTCATCAGGCGCAGCGCCTTGCGGTAGCCTTCCGGATGCGCGGAACCGAAATTGCGCCGGATGTTTTCTTTGGTGTCCCGGCCCTTTTGCGTGCCGATCACCATCACCGTGTGTTCGCCCAGACGGGCAAAACCGCCAACGATGGCGCGGTCTTCAGCGAACAGGCGATCGCCGTGGAGTTCGGAAAAATCAGTGAAAGCGGTTTTGAAGTAGTCGAGCGAAAACGGCCGTTTGGGATGGCGCGCCAGTTGGACACGTTGCCAGGCGCTCAGATTGGAAAATATCTGGCGGCGCGTTTCTTCAATCTTTGCTTCGATCATCTGGATTTCCTCCTCGAAACTGATTCCGAGCGAGTGTGTTTCCGGATGTTTTTTTAACTCCGCAAGTTTGTTCTGTAATTCGACAATCGGCTTTTCGAAGTCGAGTTGATGTTTCATCGGCGGCGAATCTAGTTCCTTGGACTGATTCAAGCAACGTGAAATCTGTCTGTCCTCGGCCATGGGTACAAAAAGAGAGCCGGACACGGGGTCCGGCTCTAAACGGTGACGAGGTTTATACGCCTTCACCAAGGCGCTCAGAAGGGTAATGCGGCCAACTATTGGTCGCTGCCCGAACCGCATTACAAGCAAAACCTCTATACTAACCCTAAACGGACAGCGAAACCTACAACCAAACTCACCCTACGCTATGATAGATCGTTCAAGTGGTGAGTTTGTTCAAATTATCTCTTACGTTTTGAAAACTTTTTTCCAAAGAACTGCGCGGCCTTCCACCGCACCACACAATTCTCTCTCGCACTCATCCTGAATACCGTCAAGGGCGGGAGCGGTTTCTCCTCGGAAAATATTTTTAGCAGGGGACGTCGCTGAAGATTTTCGTCCAGGAACGCAGGTTTAAAACGCGCCCAAATGGGGTTTGGTCCCCGGGAGCGAGCGACGCTCGCAAGGCGTTTTCCTTGCCCTGGCCGGAAGCGAGCATCCAAGCCTGATTCGCCGCGGCTATGGCAGGAAAGCCAATCGTGATTCGGCGAGGCGGCGGTTTGGGCGAATGGTAAACAGCTCGATAAACGGCCGCGCTCCTGGAAACCGCTTCGGGCTCCAGCGGAAAAAGGGAAGCCACGTGCCCGTCTTCGCCCAACCCGAGTAGGAACAGATCCACAACCGGCTGACCCGCGTCATTCAAAGGCGCGATGCTGCGAATTTCTGCTTCAGCTGCTCGGGCCGCGACTTCCGGATCGTCTTCACCGCGCAACCGATGGATCTGACTCGCAGGAATTCCGAGCGGTGCAAACAGAAGTTCTTGAGCCATGCGGAAATTGCTTTCGGAATGGCTTGGTGGAACGCAACGTTCGTCCGCCCAGAAAAAATGCACGTGATCGACCGAAACATCACGCGCCTGCACCTGACCCACAAACGCGGTGAACAGCTTTTGCGTGATCCGCCCGCCGGACAAGGCAACGCAATACGGCTTGCCCTTGCCTCGCGCCGAATCCACCTCGCCCAGCCACGCCGTTGCGACGGCATTGGCAAGTTGTTCCGGGTTGGTGAACGAAAGAATTTCCCAGCGTTTCACGACAGGAGGTCGGCTCGTTTTATTTCACACCCTGCGGCTCGTGCCAGGCGTGGCCGCTCTTGGCCAACAGATCGTCTGCGGCGATTGGTCCCCAAGTACCTGCCGCGTAGAAATCCCGGTTTGTGAGAGCCTTGCCTTCCCAGCCTTTGCGAATGGAATCCACGATCTGCCAGGCCGTTTCCACTTCGTCACGGCGAATGAACAGCGTGGCGTCGCCCGTCATCGCTTCGAGCAGCAGCCGTTCGTAGGCTTCCGGCGTGTAAGCGCCGAATTCGGAGTCGTAGCTGAAATGCATTCGAACCGGCCGCACGGCAAGGCTCGTGCCGGGAACTTTTCCGTTGAAACGCAGTGAGATTCCTTCGTTCGGCTGCAAGCGCAGCGTCAGGGCGTTGGCGTCAAGCTTCTGACCGCACTGTGCAGCGAACAGAACGTGCGGTGTTCGCCGGAATTGAATCCGCACTTCGCTCGCGCTCATTGGCAGGTTTTTGCCCATCCGCAAATAAAACGGAATGCCCGACCAACGCCAGTTATCGATGAACAATTTCAGCGCGACGTAGGTCTCGACGTTTGAATCCGTCTTCACCTTGGGTTCCTGGCGATAGCCGGGCCGCGGTTCGCCATCTACCACACCGGCAAAGTATTGACCGCGCACGACCTGCTTCTCCACATCCGCAGGTTCGATGGGTCGGATCGACTTCAGTAATTTGACCTTTTCATCGCGAATCGATTCCGCTTCGAGTGAGACCGGCGGTTCCATCGCGACCAGCGCCAGAACCTGCAACATGTGATTCTGTACCATGTCGCGCAATGCGCCGGCCTCTTCGTAATAACCGCCGCGCGCGCCCACACCGAGCTTCTCGCTCACGGTGATCTGCACGTGATCGACGGAATCGCGATTCCAGAGCCGCTCGAAAATCGAATTGGAAAAGCGGAACATCAAAATGTTCTGAACCGTTTCCTTCCCGAGATAATGATCGATGCGGAAGACCTGCTGTTCATGGCAAAAGCGGGTCAGTTCGTTGTTCAACGCGTGGGCCGATTCCAGATCGTGGCCGAACGGTTTTTCCACCACGATCCGTTGCTTGCCGCAGCCGTTTTTTTGCAGCAAGTCCGCGCGATGCAACTGTTCGACAACAAGCCCGAACTGACTGGGCGAAGTCGCGAGATAGAACAGCAGGTTTTCACGCAATTGCGCCTGGCCAAAGGAGGTCAAGACTTCCTCCAGCTTCTTGTAGGCACTGGCATCGGTCATGTCGCCCTGGCAGTACGAAATATTCTTGGAGAACTCGCGCCAGACTTTGTCGTCGACTGGTTTGGTCCGCGAAAATTCGTCCAGCGCCGTCCGCAATTCCTGCCGCCAGGATTCGTCTGTCTTTTCGCGCCGGGCGAAGCCCACGATGCGGAAGGGCGACGGCATCTGCTTGTCTTTGAAAAGGTGATAAAAGGCGGGAATCAACTTGCGCAAGGTGAGATCGCCGCTCGCGCCGAAAATAACAATTGAGCAAGGTTCCGGCAGCTTGCGCGACTCGCCCGAGCGCGGAGCGGGCACGCCGCTGAGATTTTCCAGTTGTGACATCCGGCGAAAATGCGGCAGCGACGGGAGAATTTCAATGATTCTTGTCGCACTAACTGCCTAAGCAATCGGATTCACCGGCAGCGCGGAATTGATTCACAGGAAAATGCGCTTCGGCGAACAAACTTGTTTACTTCGCCGATTGCCGATTTATATTTTGCGCCTTGGTAGCCGATGTGGCGGAATTGGCAGACGCGCTAGACTCAAAATCTGGTACTCTTACGAGTGTGTGGGTTCGACCCCCTCCGTCGGCACCATCTTCAAGGGCTTCTCTCGTTCAACCTCCCTGGTAAACGTGGTTGGAGCCAGGATTTCCAGGATCAATGTTCAGCCCCAAACGGAATTGCGGAAAGGCATTCTGATTCACAAGGCAAGTGCGGAAACTTGCTTGGCAGCTTCGCATTCAAAACCTCAGGGATTGCCCGTGGGCGGGCGTGTGGCTCCGAGATATTTGATGATCGCTTCGCCGCGGGAATGGACGTGCAGCTTGGCGTAAATGTTTGAGACGTGGTGACGCACGGTTTCCCAACTGATGTTCAGTTCGGTGGCGACTTCTTTAGGCACCAGTCCACCAGCCAGCTTGGACAGCACTTCCTGTTCACGCGCAGTCAACGTCTGCATTTCCGGTGAGACCGGCGGAATGGCGGGCACCGTTTCGACCTTGAGTTCCTTCAGACGATGGAAGTATTCGACCATGCGCCGGGCCATTTGCGGCGAAATGGAAGCGCCACCCGCCACAATCTCACGGACCGATTCCAACAATCGGTCGCGCGTGGAACGTTTCAAAAGGTAACCGTCCGCGCCAGCCAACAGGGATTGAAACAAGGTGTCGTTGTCGTCGTAAACGGTAACCATCACCACGCGTAGCTGCGGCAGGACCGCTTTCAAAGCGCGCCGGCATTCAATGCCGGAAATGCCCGGCAGATTGATGTCCATGAGCACGACATCGGGGGCTTGAGTGGGCAGCGCGCGCAGGGCCGATTCAGCATCCGAGAAGTCGGACACCAGTTCGAAATCCGCGCTGCGGCTGAATACTTGGCGAAAGGAGTCGCGCACCCGGGCGTCGTCCTCGACCAGCGCAATGCGTATGGGTTGGCTCATGATTGGCGATGGGTTGGGAGTCCGTCGGACATTTTGAAAGTTAATCAGGAGTGGCGGCCAGGCGCACTTGGAATTCGATTTGCGTGCCGTTCCCGGGACTGGATTTGATTACCGCAGTGCCGCCGGCATCGCGCAGGCGCGTGGCCAGATTGTTCAGGCCGTTGCCTCGAACTCGTTCGGCGGTCGTGTCGAAACCAACGCCATCGTCGTCTACGTTGATCACAAGCAGCGGTTCGTTCCATTGCAGTCGCAGCCACAGGGTTCTGGCATTGGAATGTTTCAACGCATTTGTGAACGCTTCCTTCACGGCGAGTGCGATGTCGTGACGCAGCTCGGCGCGGATCGGCACCGGGGGCAAGCAGGTAGGCACTTCTTTGCGACAACGTAGCGTAGAGTGCTCGCAACAGTCATCGGCCATGTGGCAGAGGTAATCCGCCAGACGCGTCAGGTTGTCGTTGCGCGGATTTACGGCCCAGACGATCTCGTCCAAGGCGGAAACCGCGCTGCGCGCCCCGCCGCCGATCTGAGAAAAGTGATTTTGGGTTTGCGCGGCATTGGCGGCTTCTCCACGCCCCAGATCCGCCAGCAGTCCGATTTGGGTCAGGGCGCCGCCGAGTTCATCGTGGATATCGCGGGCGATGCGGGCGCGTTCGCGTTCAATCGCATACTGACGCTCGAGGGCTTCCATCTGCAGGCGGATTTTGCGTTGCTCGTATTTTCGGACGGCGAGGATGGGCGCAGCGATGAGCAGGGTGCCGATCAGCAGGCGGAACCACGCGGTTTGCCAGATCAATGGGGGAACTGACACGGCGAAGCCGGTTCCGACTTCGTTCCAAACGCCGTCGCTGTTGCAGGCCGTCACCTGAAAATGATATTGGCCGGGCGGCACTCGCGGATAAATAACGGTTCGCTCGGTTCCAAGAGGCAGCCAATCGGATTCGAAGCCTTCCAACCGACAACGGAACTGGACATTTTCCGGCGAGACGAAACTCAATGCGGTGAATTCGACCTGCAGCTTGTGATGACCCGGGGAAGTGTGCAGTGTGACGTCTGGCTTTCGCAGGTCTGTTACGTGCTCGGAAATTTCGTCGAGTGAACGCCCGCTGTACGCCGCGACGGTTTGGCCGTCGATTGCCACGCGTTCGACTAAAACTGGCGGCGGTCTGGGATTGGAACGGATTTCCGCCTCTGGGTTGACCACCACCAGCCCGATGCGCGTGGGCAGATACAGCCGGCCGTCGTGACTGCGGATCGCCGCCGGGAAGACGATGTCGGGCATCTGGACATTGCGCACGCCATCATCGCGACCGAGCACCATGCAGCGGACTTTGTCGCGAGTGCCGTCGAGCACTTCATCGACCTGTTGCTGGGAAACTCGGAATAGCGCGCTGCGGCTTACGAGCCAGAGGTCGCCATGCTGGTCCGGTATGATTTGGAAAATGTAATCGTCCTGCAGGCCGTGTTCGACATCGAGGCAGGCAAATTTACCGTCTTTGAACCGGCCCAAACCT
>JBQCEJ010000210.1:0-5071 GCA_051960355.1 Verrucomicrobiota bacterium
CGTCTTCTGCCTTCGCGCCAGCACGTGGTCGATTTCCTTTTCTTCTATTTGCAGTGGAACGGACAAATTCACGGCTTCCCGGCTTTCAATGTGGCCGACAGCGCGATCTGCACCGGCGTCGGCTTGGTCTTGATTCTGACCTGGCGCAATGAGCGGAATGTGAAGCCGGTGGAAACCTCTTCGTCCCACTGAATCCGGCGAATGCCTGAGCGTTCTGAAGTTCTGGTCATCGAAAAGTCGCTTCCCTCCGAACGGCTCGATCAATTCCTGCGCGGCAAATTTCCCGCCGTTTCGCGCGGCGCCATCCAACGGCTGATCGAAGAAGGTCACATCCGTGTTGATGGCCGCCAGGTCAAGCCGACTCACGCGCCGCATGCGGGTGAACAGGTGGAAGTGCATTGGCCGGAAGCCAGGCCCGCCGAAGCGCAACCTGAGGAGATTCCACTGGAGGTGCTTTACGAAGATAAGGCGCTGCTGGTCGTGAACAAGCCCGCCGGGCTCGTCGTGCATCCGGCAGCGGGCCACGAGGAACACACGCTCGTCAATGCGCTGCTGCATCATTGCGCCGGACAGTTGAGCGGCATCGGCGGCGTCGCCCGTCCCGGCATCGTTCATCGCCTGGACAAAGAGACCAGCGGCTGCCTCGTTGTCGCCAAAAATGACGAGACTCACCTGGCCCTCTCCGCGCAATTTTCCGGACGTCAGGTCAGAAAGATTTATCACGCCATCGTCTGCGGTGAAATGCGGCGGGACGAAGGCGAAATCCGCGCGGCGATCGCGCGGCATCCCACGCACCGCAAGCGGATGGCTGTGACCGACGGCACTGGGCGGGAATCGTGGACCAGCTATCGCGTGCTCGAACGATTCCGAGCGGCGACTTTGGCGGAAGCGGAACTGCACACGGGCCGCACGCATCAGATTCGCGTTCATTTTCAACACGTGGGTTATCCGCTCGCGGGCGATGAAACGTACGGCTCGCGACAGAATTTAAAGTTGAAGGAAGCCGTTGGGTTTGCCGCACCGCGCGTCATGTTGCACGCGTTTCAGCTGGCCTTCACGCATCCGCTGAGTGGCAAGCGCGTCCATTTTGAAGCGCCGCGCCCGGTGGACTTCGAGGAATTCCTGACAGCGCTTCGTTCAACCGCCGGTTGACCTCCGAACGCCGACGCTGCATCGCGTCTAATCCGCAGCATTACTGGTTGATTATTTCTCCCTTTCTAATCGCAATCACGAGCTGAACTGCTGCTCGTCCTCGAAGTCTTACAGAAAAACCCCGGCCCCGGAGAGCGATCCCCCATGGCGAAAAGGGGTCTGTTCCCCATTTGTGGACCCGGGACCCGGTACTAGGTTGTCGCAAACCTTTCGTTAGCGGCGCTTGGAAGTGTCGTTTCATCGAACAGAAAAAAGAACAAACGTAGAACAACGGCAGATATGAAAAAAACATTCTTCAAATTCAGTTTAGTTTGCGCAGCGTCGGCGACCATGGCCGCTTCGGTGCTGGCCCAAACCGGTTCCTCGGGATCCTCCGGATCGTCTTCGTCGGGAAGTTCGTCCTCGGGTTCGCTCACTGATCCATCCTCCTCGTCTTCATCCTCGGGCTCGCTGAGTCAGCCATCGACATCGTCATCGTCCTCAAGCAGCACGAATGGTTGGAGCAGCCAGCAGTTGAGCGCGACTGGAAGCAGCAGCCAGGAGGCGGTGCGTGGCAGCAAACTGATGGGGTCGCAGGTCAAAGATTCCTCAGGTCAAACCATCGGTCGCATTGAAGATCTCATAGTCAATCCGACAACTGGCAAGATCGAGTTCGCCATTATTTCGCGAACGAGCAGCAGCCAGGGCGGTTCGAGCTCGCCTTCGGGCTCCAGCTCGGGTGCCGCCAGTCTGGACAGCACGCATTCGCAGAACAGCGGTTCGGGAATGGGCTCCCAGGGCGCGGCGGATACCAGCACCAGTTCGACTTACGGCTCGAGCTCCAGCGGAAAGCTGATCCCGGTTCCGTGGTCATTGCTCCAGCCGGAGTCCACGAGCAGCTCCATGTCCACCGGCCTGGGCCAACAGCAGCAGAGCTTCACCTTGAGCGTGGATCAAAGCAAACTCGACCGCGCGCCTTCCGTGAGCCGCTCAACTTACTCGGAAATCAGCCAGCCTGGTTGGGTGCAACGGGTAAATTCGTATTACGGCGTGTCTGAATCGTCCGGCGGCGCGGAATCGCCTTCCGGTTCCAGCTCCGGCAGCTCCAGCGAAGACAGCTCCAAGCCCTGAATAGATTCGGTCTGAGAAGTAGCCAATTCATCGGAGCGCAGAGCAACAACTCTGCGCTCTTTTTTGTGGTGTTCGAGCGGCTGCTAAACGCCAGCCGAAGGTCAAGGCAGCTGAAACAGAATCGCAGAAGTCGCGCGGAATTCCGCCTGTTGGGGTGATTACCCAATGTACAACCCGAGCGGGTTTTACCTAGCTTTGTTGCCTTATCCAGGTCAGCCAATCGGGCGGGCAAATGGTCACTGAAACGATTTGAACAAGGGCGAGTTATGGAACGAACACGGTTATTTCAATCCGGTTTGCTGCTGCTTCTAGTGCGAGTGTGAATTCGACGCGCACCCAACGCTCCGGTAAACCTCGCCGATGGCTTCCTCCCGCAGTGTTGCTGGCTGGGCTCGGCGTGACTCTGTTCGCCACCTTTTATCTCGCCCGCACCTTGGAACTGCGGTCACGCGCGCAGTTCGATGCCAGCGTCCAACATATCCAGGCCACGGTTCCCGCCCGATTCGAAACTTACGTCGCGCTGTTGCGAGGGGTAACCGGCTACTTTGCCAGCGCTGAACACGTGACCCGGGCCAAGTTCAAGGCGTATGTCGATCGCGTGGAAATGGCGACGAACTATCCGGGGATCGAGGGAATTGGCTTTTCGATCCTCATCCAGCCTTCCCAACTGGATGAACTGACGGCCACTCTCCGGGCGCAGGGCCAGACGAATTTCCATGTCTGGCCGGATTATCCGCGCGAAGTATATCACTCGATCATCTATCTCGAACCCCAGACCGACCGTAATCTGGCCGCGATCGGTTACGACATGTTTACGGAGCCTGTACGCCGGGCGGCCATGGAAGCC
Source organism: Verrucomicrobiota bacterium (assembly GCA_051960355.1). GTDB lineage: Bacteria > Verrucomicrobiota > Verrucomicrobiia > Limisphaerales > DASXHY01 > DASXHY01. The sequence goes on from JBQCEJ010000210.1 coordinate 3,110, forward strand.
GCGCGCGATGGAGGCCGCCGCGCCGCGTCCGGCAAAGTCACCTTGCTGCAGGAAATTAAAGGCGTGAAACAGGCCGGCTTTCTCATTTACCTTCCGGTTTACGAGGGGGGCTCGGTTCCGGAAACGGTCGAGGAACGTCGTTCACGCTTGCGGGGTTTCGTCTATGCTCCCTTTCGAATCGGAGATCTGTGGACCAGCATGATTGGACCGGAGTTGTCAGACGGCATGGAGATCGAGGTCTTTGATGGAAACCAAACCCGGCCTGAGAATCTTGTGTTCAGTTCAGCGCGGCCAGCAAGGAGGGCCGGTTGGCCTTCCAGCCATTATGAATCGAAAAGGGCCTTGGATGTGGCGGGTCGCATCTGGTTGATTCATTTGCGCGAGACGTCCGTTTACGGCGGTGCATTCTGGCTGGTGCCGCTGCTTTTGGCCGGTGGCGTTCTGCTGAGTTTCACCTTTTTTTACCTGACCCGATTGGAAGCGCGGGTGCGCCATCGGGCTGAAGAAGCCGCCGCGCAACTGCGCCTTTCGGAGCAGGCGTTGCGCGACAGTGAAACCCGCTTGCGACTCATTCTGGAAAGCGCGCGGGACTACGCCATTTTTGCCATGGATCCCAGCGGCCACGTGGTCAGCTGGAATGCCGGCGCGGAGCGACTCTTTGGCTACAGCGAATCTGAAATCATCGGACGAAATGCCGAAATCATCTTTACCCCGGAAGATCGGGCTCAGGGAGCGCCGCAGGAAGAATTGACCAAAGCTCTGCAATCCGGTCTGGCGGGGGATGATCGCTGGCATCAGCGCAAGGAAGGCACACGGTTGTTCGTCAGCGGCGTGGTGCGTCCGATGAGTGATGATTCGGGGAAGCTGGTCGGGTTTATCAAGGTCGCCCGTGATGTCACGGATAGTCTCCAGGCGGCAGAACGCCTGCAGAACGAGAAGATGTTTTCCGACACGATCATCAACAGTCTGCCGGGCGTTTTTTACCTGTTCGATTACGACGGAAAGTGGATTCGCTGGAATGAAAGTTTCCAGGCGGTCACCGGTTATTCGCCCGAGGAGATTTCCAAACGGCCGCCGGCGAATTTCTTTGAAGCGGAGGACCAAAAGATCATCGCGGCTGCGATTCAACAGGTCATTGACACAGGGCAGGCGAGTGTGGAGGCCGATTTGACGGCCAAAGACGGTCGGAAGATTCCGCACCTGTTCTTCGGGCGTCGCATCAATCTGGGTGGAAAGCCGTGCGTCATGGGAATGGGTGTCGATATCACTCAACGCAAACGGGCGGAGCAGGAATTGCGCGCCGCGGAAGAGCAAATGCGGAATTACACAGCGCAACTCGAACAGCGTGTGGCCGAACGCACGGTTCATCTGCGGCAAAGTTTGCAGTCGCTTGAAGGCCTGCTCTATCACGTGGCCCATGATCTTCGGGCACCGTTGCGGGCGATGGCCAGTTTCACGCGGATTCTGCTGGAAGAATACAGCCATCGCTTCGACGCCGAAGGGCAGGATTACGCGCGACGCATTGCCACGGCGGCACATTTTATGGATGAGTTGGTGGAAGATCTGCTCGCTTACGGGCGTTTATCCCACATGTCTGTGACTCTCCACAAAGTAAGTCTCACTTCGCAGTTGGATGCCGTTCTCGAAGAACTGGCTCCTGAAATCGACGACGGTCGGGCTCGGGTGGAAGTGCAGCGACCGCTCCCGACGGTGAAGGGCAATTCACACATCATTTACCAGATCCTTCTGAATCTGATCGGCAACGCCTTGAAATTTGTTCCTCAGGGAAGAACTCCCGACGTGCGCATCCGGGCGGAACGAATGCCCGCGGCGGTTCGTTTGTGGGTGGAGGATAACGGGATTGGAATCAGCCCCGAGTACCAGCAGCGGATATTTCGGGTTTTTGAGAGGTTGCACAGTCAAAACGAGTATCCCGGGACCGGCATGGGGCTGGCCATCGTG
>JBQCEJ010000211.1:0-2641 GCA_051960355.1 Verrucomicrobiota bacterium
CGGTAATTGTGGCAAACCATGTGAACGGCCCGGGACTTTTGAGCGGCCGCGAACATCGCCTGAGCCTGCCTCACGTCGAGTGCGAGCGGCTTTTCGCAGAGCACATGCTTGCCGTTCTGCAGCGCCGCAATCGCAATTTCCGCATGCGAGTTGGTCGGCGTGGCGATATCGACGATGTCGATCAACGGCGATTCCACGATTTCCCGCCAATCCGTGGAGGCATTTTGCCAGCCGAGTTGCGCGCGCGCGGCTTGAACGCCGGTCGCGTTTCGGCCACAGATGGTGTGCATTTCGACGTGGGCTTTGAGCGGGAAGAATTTCGGTGCCTGCCGCCAGGCGTTGGAGTGAGCTTTCCCCATGAACCGATAACCGACCATGCCGACGCGGAGTGTCTTGGCCATATAAAAAAGTTGGGGTTGAATTAACGCCCGCCGACTTTATAGTGACGCTCGTTTTTCAAGTCAATCGGCGACTTGTTCAGCCATTCCGGGTCAGGCGGCTGATGTTGCTGTTTATCGCTTTGAATCTGAACAGGTTGGCTCGAGCCCCGTATTTAATGCACAATTATGACTTTTACCGCTGCTGAGATTGCCAGACATCTTGAAGGCCACGTGGTGGGCGACGGGTCGGTCACGTTCCGGGGTTTTGCCCCGGCGGATCGAGCACAGGCTGGCGATCTGACGTTTGCGGAAAATCCCGATTTCTTTGCGCGCGCCGAAGCGAGCGCGGCTTCGGGCATCATCGTCGGCGCCGATTTTTCATCGGCCAAGGTGTTGATCCGGGTGCCCAATGCGCGCATTGCTTTTGCCAAAGTGCTGGCGCTCTTCTTTCCAGAACCGACTTTACCCGCCGGCATTCATCCTACCGCCGTGGTCGCCCCGACCGCTCAGATCGATCCCTCGGCTCACATCGGCCCGCATTGCGTGGTGGGTGAAAAGGCGCGGATCGCCGCTCGCAGCGTTTTGCAAGGCGGCAACCACCTGGGCGCTGGAGTTCGATTGGGCGAGGACGTGACACTGTTTCCCAACGTTACGATTTACCCGTGCACAGAAATCGGAAACCGCGTCCGAATTCACTCGGGCACGGTGATTGGCGCCGACGGTTTTGGCTACGTTCAGGATCGCGGCATTCACCGCAAAGTGCCGCAGATCGGAAACGTGATCATTCACGATGACGTGGAGATTGGTGCGAATGTGACCGTGGACCGGGGCGCGCTCGGGCCAACGGTTATTGGCAAGGGCTGCAAAATCGATAATCTGGTGCAGATCGCCCACAATGTCGTTCTGGGTGAACATTGCTTGGTGATCTCGCAGGTGGGAATTGCAGGAAGCACGAAGATCGGTGATTACGCCATTCTCGCCGGACAAGCCGGCCTGGCCGGGCATTTGAAGCTCGGCAATCGCGTGGTCGTCGCCGCGCAATCGGGCGTAATGACGGACATTCCTGACGACGGCAAGTGGCTGGGCTCACCCGCACAACCGGATCGACAGACCAAGCGGCAGATGATTGCCATGCAGCAGTTACCGGAGTTGATCCGGCGCGTCCGTGAACTGGAAAAGCAAATTCAGGAAAAAGGTTGCGAGCCAGTCGCAGGCGACGTTGATTCGAAGTGATTCGCCTCGGGCTTTTCCGAAGCTTGATGGTTGCCTTGCGCGCGGGAATCAGCTTCATTGAATCGTGTTTTCCAGTTCCCAGTTTGCGCCTTGGCGCCGCAGAAATTCCGCAATCACCCTCGAACGGCGAGCCGAGGCTGGCATTCCTGGCAGATTAAACCGGGTTTCAGGACTTTCGAATCATGCCTTTTGATACCCAAAACAATGCAACTCAGGGCTATCAGGGAATCACTTTCGAAAACATGCTGCGCAGCAGTATCACGTGCGGCGTTATTACCATCGATGCCGCCGGCACAGTCACTTCCCTGACCGCTGAAGCCGGGCGTGCGCTGAAACTCTCGCCTGGCAAACAGCCTCTGACGCTTCACGATCTTCCCGCGCCACTGCAAGCGGTCGTCCGCGAAGTGCAATCCTCCGGTCAACCGGCGGACAATCGCGAAATGGTTCTGCCCTTGGGGGAACGGATGGTGACGTTCACCGTCAACGCCGCGCCATCGTTGCTGGAGGCTGCCGCCGTGGTCATCTCGTTGAAGGATGATTCTTCCCTCGCCAAACTTGAACAGAATCTGCGCCGGCTGGATCGGTTGGCCAGCGTGGGAACGCTTTCGGCGAGCATGGCGCATGAAATTAAAAACGCGCTCGTGGCAGTGCGAACCTTCTCCGAACTGTTGCTGGAGAAAAATCCTGACGCCGAACTCGCCGAAATTGTTCGTCGGGAAATCGGGCGAGTCGATCTGATCGCCACGCAAATGCTTCAGTTAAGCTCTCCCGTCGAGCCGAATTTCTCCGCGGTTCCGGTGCATAAACTCCTGCACCACTCCTTGCGGCTGGTTCAACAGGGCACGTTGAATAAATCGATTTCCTTTCGGAGCGATTTCAGGGCCGAGCCAGACGTTTTGCATGGCGACGACCATCAACTGGAGCAGGCGTTCCTCAATCTCCTGTTCAATGCCGTCGAAGCCATGCCGTCCCAGGGCGTGCTCACCGTCAGCACGGATGTCGTGATGGAAGAAGCTTCCGATCAACTC
>JBQCEJ010000212.1:0-9062 GCA_051960355.1 Verrucomicrobiota bacterium
TGCGAGCGGTAGATCGCAGGAATCGCCTCTTCCATCGGAATCTGACTGGCTTCGTCGAAGATCACCACATCAAACAGCTCGGGATCGAGCGGTAAAGTATCCGAGACGCTGAGCGGACTCATCAGCCAGATGGGCTTCAAATCCTGGATGACTTGGCCCGTCTCGCCAGCAGCAAGGTCGCGAATGGATTTGTAACGGATCGTTTTGCCAAACTCGTGTTCCAGGTCACGTCGCCCGGCTGCATAGGATTTTTTGAACGCCTTCTGCTCCTGGCTGAGCTGCGCGGCAGGCAACGACGAGATGTTGACGTGCTCCAGGAATTGCTGCCGCACCGCCATGCGGATGCTGCGGGCGTTGAGTGCCAGCCACTCGCGATAACGCTTTTCCAACAGCTCCATCTTGCGGAGCAGTGTGCGTCCTTCGAAACGGTTGATCGCCCGATCCTCGCGATAAACCTGATTCATGCTTTTATGACCTATGGCCGCCTCGAAATCGTTCAGAGGCACAGGCGCGTGGCGCAGTGCGTATGTAAACGTTTCTGGCAAATCAGCTACTTCGCCCAGGATGGGTGACAGCTCAGCCAGCGTGCCCGTTTGCTCCCGTAATTTGCCCAGCACATCTGCCAGTTCAGAGAATTCAAACTGCTCGTGCTCGGCCAGAACGGAACTCAACGTCTCATCTAGTGCAGTGAACCTATCGTGGATGCCCGCCAGATTATTAATCAACGTTCCTGCCTCGTTGGACTCCGCGAGCAATTTGAGCAGCGCTTTGATAGAGGGGTGCGTCAGTCGTTGATCATCCTTTATTTCCGCCACCTGCGCGCGAAATGCCTCCACATCTTCCACGCGCCACTCCGTGGCAGCAAGCTGCTGTGCCGCCTGCCAATCTGCGACAGCCTTGTGCCGCGCCGACAGGTCACCAAGTATGTTGCTCCATGTCGGTGGGACGGCATGTCGGGAAAAGTCGTATCGAGTCTGGAGTGTTTTCTTCAATCGCCAGAACGCCGGCTGCAAAAAACGGAAAATGGACTTTTCGAAGGCCTCTGCCTGCGCGAGCGCATTCTCGGTATCATCGGGCGATAGTGCGTCCCGCCAGCCAGATGTCTTCTCCTGTGCCTTGTGCAGGACCTTGGCTTTCTGATCGAGGTCGGCGACCAGCGCGCCGAAGGATTGTTCTGCCGGACCGTGGGTCAGGACCCCAATCAAATTGCGTTCCGCGAGCGGTCGCACCCGAACGGCGAATTCGAGAATGGTTTGAATCTCCTCAAACGTATCCCACAACTCACCGGGCAGGGCCGACAGTTCCAACGCGGTTTCAATCGCGTCCAGCAAATCCTCGGCATGATCGAGATGCTTGGACAACGCTTCCAACGGACGGTCTGCCTGCCACACAGATTTGCCCAACCAGCGCAGCGGGTGTTTCGCAAAGCAGAGTTCCTCCCCCAGGTCAGTTAATGTCGATTGCAGACGAGTGATTACATCGCCGTGTTGTTGCCACAGTGGATACTCTGGCAACAAATCTTCGACTTCTGGTGGTAGATCGGATGCGCGTCCGCGCAACTCGACCAACCGATGCAGCAACGTCCGCACGGCAATGCCGGTATGCTCGTGCGTCTCGCGCATCACGTCGGAGAATCGTCGCAGCGCGGCGAGATCCTGTTCCATCGCCTTAAGGGTCTTGGCGCGAAGCGACGCGGCCTCCGGATCAAGGTCTGTCTGGCTCAGGAATTTTTCGTAGGTCTGTTTGAGATTCTGAATGAACGCCTTCTTGTCCGTCTGCGAATCGTGAATCAAGCAGCAGAGTTCGTCCAAGCCCTGCTGCCGCAAGCGGTGGAACACCACGTCAATTGCAGCGCGCTTCTCGCATACGAACAACACGCGTTTGCCGCGGGCCACGTAATCCGCGATGAGGTTTGTGATGGTCTGCGATTTGCCGGTGCCGGGCGGACCTTGGATGATGTAACTCGCGCCGGTTCGTGCGCGGGCAATGGCCGAGGCTTGCGTAGCATCACAGGAAATCACGAGGTGCTGCTCGGCAAGACCGAGCGCCGGGGCTTGCGCTTCTTCGGGCGGCTTCGGCTTGAGGGAGAACACCGTGTCAAACGCGCCGCTGGCCATGTCCGTCTCGATGAGCTTCGCGTAATCGCGCACCAGCGTCATCTTTCGGTAGTTGAAATTCCCGAGCGTCAGACTGCAAAGGTCGAAGTCCCACGAATACGGATTCTGATTATCGCCCTCACGCAAGGCAAACATCTGCCGCTCGGTTTCCAGCACTTTACCCGCTTCAGGAGGAGCGGCGGAATCAACGATGTGCGGCAAGCGTGGTTGAGGCGGAGCACCAGCGACATCGCGAAGTGGCAACGGGGTAGGGCGGATTTTTTCAAGGAAGAGTTGCAGGCCGAGCGGTTTGAGGTTCTCGCGATCGTAGCTGTATTCCGGCTTTCTGATGACGCGTGCTTTGCGCGCCTGCATTTTCATCCGTCGCCGATACTGATCCACGCGTTGCCGTGCCTTCTCGTGGATGAGTTCAATTTGCGGACGATCAATCTTGTTGAGCGTCACTCCCGGTTCGCTCGCCTGAATCTGGGCTTTGAGGGCTTCGTAGAATTGATCCAGCGACGTTTCCTTCAAGTCCACGAATTCCGGCAGATTCAGGTTGTAGAGTTCCTTGAGATGATGGCGCAGAGCGGGGTTAACCTCGGCTTCGCTGGTGGTCGGGTCCAGAACGTAATTATCCCGCACTCCTTTCTTTTTTGTCAGCTCGCACGGAAGGAGGAGCAGGGGTGAATGGATGCGCTCGTGCTTGTCTTCCTTGAGGTTGTTCCAGCGGAGAAAGCAGAGTACCAAGCGGAGTTGCGCAAAGCCATATTCGGCACGGTCGCGGCGGGCTTCGCTGATGATTTTATCGAGCACTCCCGGGATGTAAGGTGCATCCTCGAAACGGAGATATTTGCCCAAGGACATTGGCGCACCTTCAGTCACTGTGGCCGCAAGCTCGCGATGCCAGACGAACAGTTGCTCCAGCTTGATGTTGCGATAGTCGAGCAACACCGGGACGGACGCGATGGTTAGGTTCAACGTCTGGAGCGTCGGCTTGAAATAAATGAGGCGGTTGCGCCGGGAGATTTCAAACAGCCGGTCGCGCAGATGGGATTGGATGAGCCGTCGCTTGCCGGTGATGGGGGATTCCTTGAACTCTTTCTTGGTGAAAACATTCGTGTCGAAGTCCACGGTCTGTTCGCGGTAATTCTCGAGCCGCGAAATCATCTGGCTGAGGTCCTGCGCGCGTTTGTGCCGGTTCAACTCCGTCATGTGGACGATAGTTGAAGCCAGCACCGGATTCAGCCGTGGATTGATACTGAACAAATTGGTGCGGTTGACCGTGAACAGCTCCAGTTCGCCCGCATCAGTGAAATCCAGCCCACATGCCATGCTCGCCAGAAGCAGACCGAGTGAAAAAACATCGGTGAGTTCATCATGATGACCGATGGCATGTTCCCAGCAGCGATAATCCGGCAGGAAGACTGGTTTGGCGATGCTGCCATCCGCACTGCCAACACTTAGGTCAGAGACGGTCAGGGTGGATTGATCCACGTCCGCCACGCGCCGGGATTCACCGACTACATCGACCGCGCTGCTGACGGACATTTGAAGCGCCTCGACCTTGCTTGAATTCCTTTCCGGCGAGTTGACTTTGGCAGGGTCAAACAACAATTGCCCCGTTTCTGTTAGCGTCAAATCATGGATGCCATCGAGTGATGCAACCAGTCCGGCCGCATGTGCGGCGAGCACTTGCTTCATCAATGGCAAAATCGCCGCCAGAACATCATCGGTTTCAAAGCCTCCCTTGGCCACTCCGGCTTCAAGGAACTTCAGGAATGGCGGATGCATGACTTCACTCATCCCACCACCTCAGCCTTCGCCAGCATATCGGCTGCTTGCTCTTTGAGTTTGCGCACATCGCGGACCTTCAACTTGAGCTCCTTGGCCGCGAGCTTTTCAAATTGTGCATCAAACTCCAACTGGCGGCTCAGGTCCAACGCCGCGACCAGCGGCATCTCGTCCAGCTCCGGATCGGCTGTGACAAAATCGAGCAGCACGTAGCACAAGTATTCGCGTGTCTTGAGATCGCTGGATTTGAATGCTTCCAACGTTTCTGGCGCTTTGCAGATTGCGGGTTGAAAATCATCGAAGAACAACTTCGCGTGCCCTAGCACGGCAGCAGTTTGAAACCACTTTGGCTGGAGGAACTGTTCCAGCAACCTTCGCGTGCTGTTCACCATGCGTTTCTGACCGATCAAGTCGAGGCGGTCGATCGCCTCTGCTCCCTCAATCATCTTGCTGATGTGCGAATGCGCTTGTTCTCGTTGATTGTGCCAGAGCGACAGTGCGCGAGCCCGAATGAAGGTTTCCGGATGCGACAAGCCTTCGGTAGCACTGTTGTTTTTGGCAAAAATTTCCTCAGCCTGCTTCAAGTAGGCGGGCGCGCTGACCTGGTTCAGTCCAGTTTCGATTTTGACCAGCCCGGCTACAACCGGATGCACATCGCCGGTCACGCAGAGTGAGCCACGGTCGGCGAAGATTTCTGTGTAGAGCTGGAAACATCGCGCGGTTTGCTCGTGGCTTTCGGCCGCTCTTGGGTCGTTGGCCACGGCCTGAATCAACCGGTCGGCAATGTGCAGATCGCCTTGTTCCCATTGCCAAAGCCGATAGTGCGCCAGTTCATGGCCAAGCACGGATTTGATCTCCTCGGCACTCAACAGACTTAGCACCGGTCCGGAGAAAACAATGTGACCCTCGCCGGGAATGAAATAGAGAGTGGCGTTGGGTTGAGGCGAATTCTGCGCCTGATAAACGGTGACCGGTATGTCGAGTTGCAGTTGAGACTTCACCTCCTGGACTCCCCGGTAAAGTTCCGGGTGACTTTCCGCATCAAGTCGGTAAGTGGACTTGAGCAGGTCCATTCGCAGATTCTCAGTGTAATCGGCCTGAGCCCGCGCCGATGCGAACCAGTTCCAAAGCTCGCGTTCCTGCGACTTCAGGTAGTCCCTCAACTCGACGTGATACGGCAACGGATCCAACGGCAGGTTCACGCGGCACATTAAATCGAATGCCCCGAGCGAGGTCAAAGCCTGAGAACCTGTTCCATCTGCGGATCACACGTCTTCGACTCTCTGCAAATCCCTCAAGGCGTTGCGCAGCTCCGCCAACTCCGTCTCAAATCCTCCCGACAGAATCGGGAAGCGACACCAAGTTTTCGGGTCCAGATTCTCGTCATCAAGATGGAACGACGGCGCGTAGCGTTCGCGTTTCCATTGGTTGCGACACCAGAGCTTGAAGAAGCGCTCGATCCAGAGGCCGAGCTGTTGCGCGGAGTGCTTTGGGAATTGGGCACGCATCAATTCAAACACTTCGAGCGGGCCTTGCTTGTCGCGGATGGCAGCGCGCTCGATCGCGTCCAGCACGTCGTAGGGCATGAGGTCGTCTTCGTCGGTTTGCTCGCGGTCGGCGGGACGGAGTTCAGCCGTGGGCGCTTGGCAATTGATGGCCGCGAGCGCGGCAATTGGCGCGAGACCGTCCGGCCCAGTCTGCTCCAACCACCGAAGCCAGAGTCGCAACCAGGCCTTGTCAATCCCGGCCAGAGGACTCAAACCGCCGCTGGTGTCACCATCCATCGTCGCGTAACCAACGGCCGCCTCAGAACGGTTGCTGGTCGAGAGCAACAGCGCGTTCTTGAGATTGGCCAGAAGCCAGATCCCGGGCGAGCGAACACGCGCTTGAATGTTCTGGAGTGGGATGTCGTGCCGGGCCCAGTCCAATTGAATGCCGGTGGCTTTCTGAATTGTCTCGGTGTAGCGCGCGACCAAGTCGCCGACCTGCCATTCATAATGTTCCGCGCCGATGGCTGTGGCCACCGTGCGAGCCGCATCGCGTGTGACTGACCCGCTATGTTCGCTGGCCTGGTAAGCGGTCGTCAGCAATTGTCGCGTGACGGCATCCGCATCGTTGCCGACTGATAGGTTGGGAATGTGCGCGAGCTTGGCTTTGAAACTGTGCGGACCAAGTTCCTTCAAACCGAGCGCGACCATCAGGTGAACGAGACACACCGTGGCTGCGGAATCCGCGCCGCCACTCAGCGAAACGACAAAGCCGTTCGATTTGCTTTTACGCAGGTAATCGAATAGCGCCAGCGCCTCGGCACGTGTGAATTCTTCCTCTTTCACTGTGTCGCTGGTTTCCCAAACGGGTTGATTGAGATTTGGAAGTTCTGGCCTCGCGTCGGGGAACTCGAACGAAATACGCACGAGGCAACCGTCCTGCGCGGCCAACTGGGGCTGAAAACTAGCGGTGCGTGCTTGGGCCAGGCGCGTTGCTTCGATGTCAACCGTGGCGGTTGTAACTTGGAAATCACGGAAGCTGAACCGGGGTCCAGCGGCGAGAAGTTTCCCGGCCGATGCGATGAGTGCACCGCCATCGTAGATCGCGCGGCCCGCTTCGTTCCCGAGCAGGTTCGCGTAAACGTAACTCGTACCGAACGCGCGCGAGCCTTCGAGCACGAAACGTTTTCGCACTTCCAACTTGCCGAAGGCGAAGTGGCTGGCGCTCGGATTCAAAATGATGTCCACGCCCTTCAATGCCAGCGCTGCTCCGGGGCGGTTCGCCACCCAGGCATCCTCGCAGATCTCAAAGCCGATGCGCACGCCGCCACAATCGAAGGAGATGTCGCCCATCGGAAACGTTTCGCCATTGATGCTTACGTCATTGCGAACCTGCTGCGGCCACGGTTTGAACCAACGCGGCTCGTAGTGAATTCCGTCGCCGGCCAGAAAGCGCTTGGCTGTGAAACCGGCAATCTGTCCGTCCACCACGAGACACGCGCAGTTGAAAACACCATGCTGATGGAGCACAGGCAGGCCGATCGAAACAATCATGCCTTTCGTGGCGGGCACAACTTCCTTCAAAAACCTCCACGCGCGTTGAACTGTGTTCGGCGAAAGGAAGGCATCTTCACAGCCATAGCCTGTGATGCACAATTCTGGGAGGCAGAGCACGCTCACGCCTGCACGTCGCGCTTCATTAATAACCCCTAGAATGCGTTCCTTATTGCCCGGCCAGTCTAGCGGAATTTGGTTCAATACAGCCGCGCCGACCTTGATCAATTTCATTTCGATGCCTCTCCCTTCGCCTGGAGGATCAGCTTCGTTTTGAACTCATGCAGCCCGAGTTCAAGTCCAGCTGGATACTGATGTGGGTTGTCCAGTCGTTTGATGCCGGGATGCAACATCGAGAGTTGTTGCTGCGCGTGGGCCCGGATCTCAGTCAGCGCAGGCAATGTGTAAACCAGCTTTCCTTTCCGAAATACTGGCACGAGCAAATCCTCGTGTTTGGTGGGCGGCGAAAAGTGCTTCCGTCGTGTGGCGTCTGTAGGGTCCACGATCACGGTTTCGGATGGCAGCGGACGTGTTTCATCGTAAATGGCGTCGCCGATGAATTCCGTTCCCTTGCGGAAGCGCCGAACATTCAACACTCCGGGATTCGTCACCTTTGCAGCTTGTTCGGAAAGTTTGACTTTGTGCTGCCAACTTCCATCAGGGTTGCGGATGGCAGAAAGCTTATAAACGCCGCCGAGCGCCGGTTGATCGTAAGCGGTTACGAGCATTGTCCCGACTCCCCACATGTTGATCTTGGCCCCTTGCTGTTTGAGGCTCGTGATCAATTGTTCATTCAGGTCGTTACTCGCGATAATGACCGCCTTCTTGAAGCCCGCTGCATCCAGTAGCTTCCGAGCTTCGATGCTGAGATAGGCCAGATCCCCCGAGTCCAGGCGGATGCCGCCAAGTTGATGGCCCTTCTTTTTGAGCTGCCGACCGACTGCAATCGCGTGGCGAACTCCTTCAAGGGTGTCGAACGTATCCACCAGAAAGATGCAATTATTTGGAAGGGCATCGGCGTAGGTTTGGAATGCCTCGGTTTCATGGTTAAACGACATTACCCAACTGTGCGCGTGTGTGCCTTTCACCGGAATGTCGAATTCCTTCCCTGCGAGAACATTTGAAGTCCCCGCGCAACCACCAATGTATGCCGCGCGGCTCGCCGTCATTGCGCCGTCAACGCCCTGTGCCCGCCGCAAGCCGAACTCCACCACGGGATCACCTTGAGCGGCAAGACAGACACGAGCGGCTTTGGTCGCAATCAGGGACTGGAAATTGACAAGATTCAACAACGCCGTTTCGACCAACTGGCCCTGCAATATCGGGCCTCGGATACGCAGCAATGGTTCTTGTGGAAACACGACCGTTCCTTCAGGAACTGCGTCCACATCCAGGCGCAATTTCAAACAGCCGAGGTATTTCAAAAAAGTCGGTTCCAGCAGGCGTTTCCCATCGTTTCCTGTGAGACTGGCGAGATAGTCCAGCTCCGACTTCTTAAACCGGAATCGGCGCAAATATTGGATCACATCCTCAAGGCCGCACGCCAGCGTGAACCCGCCATGGAACGGCTGCTTACGAAAGAGCAGATGAAACACCGATTCCTGTTCAGCGCGGCCAGCCTTCCAGTAGCCGTAAGCCATGGTGAGTTGGTAGAGATCTGTGAGAAGGGCTGTGGCGCCCTGAGGAAAATCAGCCACTGTTTTCATTTGTTGGTGTAACCTAAACACTAAGGCACGTGCTTGTCAACAAATGCACTGACGAGTCGGTTCCGCGGATACGTTGGACGCAAGGTCCTGAGTGTGGCAGGAAATGCGCGTGGGGGCGGCTCTACGACCACCGCCGCGAGCGGCCGCTGGCGAACCCAGGAAGGTTGAAACGGTCCGCGCAGGCCGCCGCGCATATTCACAAACAAAAGGCCGCCGGCAGCGCCGATTAGCCGAATGAATTGATGCCTGTTCGCAGTCCACCTGTCCCCACAATCGGATTGAAGAATCCTGCATCTCTGACATCCGATTGCCATGCAAAACCAATTCCGCACCTATCGCCGCAGATCCGGAATCTATTACGTGGTTGATAAAGAGACGGGCAAGACTCAATCGCTCAAAACGCGTGATGAGGCCGAGGCTCAGAA
>JBQCEJ010000213.1:0-16642 GCA_051960355.1 Verrucomicrobiota bacterium
TCTGAGTCGGCTCATGGGCTGCAACTTTTTCCAGGCGCTCAATCCACGAATCGTCCTCGGTCACCACCAACTCGAAGCGGACGTTTTCACCGGCGGAGAAACCTTTCAAGAGCGTCGCGTCCTTGACCGGCAGCGGCATGGTCATGGCTGGCATGTAATTGGGAATTTCCTCGTGCGCGATGCGAACCGTTTTGTTTTGCGGATCGATGCTGCGGATTTGACCACGCACCTCGAAGCGTTTCGTCCCGGCAATTGGCGCGGCCGATTGATTGCGATGTTTCAGCGCGACGATCGAGAACACCGCCACCAGTGTCAGGACGCAAATGCTGAGGAGAAATATTTTCGGTTTCATAAGCCTGTCAGAGATCCAAGCGGCGAAGTCGCCAGGCACTTGCGCCCAGCGTGAGTGTCAGCCAGCTCCCAGCACATATCAGAATGGTCAACGCGGAAACTTGAACGCCCGTTTGCTGCGGCAGATTGAGCGCACGAAACAAATCCACGGGGTTGAGCGCCAGCCAGCCGAGCGAAGGCGTCGGGTTGATTGTGGAATCACGGGCCGGTTCATTGGTGACCTGGTCATACGCGGAATGCAAATCCGCCGCCGCATTGACGTGGGTGGCGTCGCAAAGGAATTCGATGTCATGCGCCGCCGGAACGGCCTTGCTTGAAACCATGACGCCCAAGGCCACGAGATCGAACACAAACACCGCCAGACACCACATCAGCAGCGCCAGCACCAGCGCTTGCACGCGGGTGCGGCTGAAGGTGGAAATCATCAGCCCGATGCCGAGGAATAAAATGCCCAGGCCAAGTCCGGAGAGCGCGAGCTTGAGGAACGATCCAAAGCCACCATCCCGGGCGGCCAATCCGATGACCGTTCCTGCGGTGACAAAACCCAGCGCCAGTGGTACTGTCAACGTGAGACAAGCGCCCAGGAATTTTCCAATGAGAAGGCGGGTTCGACTCACGCCCGCCGCCAGAATCAAGCGGAGCGTCTGGTCTTCCTTTTCGCTGACAATCAGATCGCAACTGAGCAGCAGGCCGAGCAATGGAACGAGGTATTGCACCAGGTTTAAAAGACTGATGACCGTGCGTTCGTATCCCTGCACACCGATTTGCCCGATCTGTAGCAAACCAAAGATGCTGGTGAGTCCAATCGCGCCGAGCCAGACCAACACGCACGCGATCACCCAGCCGCTTCGGAAGCGGTCGCTGAATTCCTTGATGCCAATGGCGATGATTTGCCTGGGACAACTCCGCTCGCGGCGCTTAATTTCAGGCTTTGCAATACCAGCGGGAGTTTCCACGCGTGAACTTGCGGGAGTCAGGGGAACAACGGATTCGCTGGTCATACCAAAATCTCCTCTGGCTCGTGTTGCTGCCTCGCGATCCTATGATAAATCGCTTCCAACGAATCGTTACCCTGTTCGGCACGCAAGGCGTCCAGCGTGCCAAAGGCCGCCAGTTTGCCCCGGAGCAAAAGCGCGGCGTGCGTCGCAATGGGTTCGATGGCGGACATCGTGTGCGTGGAAATCAGCAGGGTCGCACCGCGGTCATTTTCCTGGCGCAGGATGGTCTGCAGCGTGCCAAGCAGGGCGGGATCGAGGCCGTTGAAAGGTTCGTCGAGGATGAGCAATTCCGGTTGGCCACAAAGCGCCAGCGCCAATCCGAGCCGCTGCAACATGCCTTTGGATAATTGACGCACCTTGCGCTGACTCACGTTTTGCAAGCCAACGCGCCGCAGTTGCTCTTGCATATCAGCGGTCGAACCGCCTTTGAGCCGAACAAAAAAGGCGGCGTTTTCCACGACCGTTCGTTGCGGATAAAGTGAAACGCGTTCGGCCACGTAACCAAAGCGCGCCCGGTCTGATTCGCTGATCGGCCGGCCTTCGTAATGAATGCTGCCGCTGGTCGGCTCGCTTAAACCGAGCAAACAGCCGAACAAAGTGGATTTGCCGGCGCCGTTGGGACCAAGCAAAGCCAGGACACTGCCGCGATCGATGCCTAAGCTGAGATTTCCCAACGCCTGCGTCCCGCCAAAGCACTTTGTCAGATTGGAAATTTGCAGATACGGATTCATCAGTTCGATTTGGCGGCGGATGTGAGCAGTCGCTGCGTTTTCATGGAGGATTCCGTGGTCAGTAGGGCTGGCCGAAGGGACGGTTGCATGAGCGGTGCGAGATCGGTCACGCCCGTCGTATCAAGCAACGGCATCAGTTCTTCGCCTTTGCGGAGCAGCGCTGCGGCCGGGCTGAGCGCCAGTACCCGCGCGGCCGGATGACGGTCCATGATGTAACCCAACACGCCCGTCTCGTGATACGGTGTGTCGCCAATGCCGTCGTGATCGCGATCGCTGCCGGTGTAATCGCTCCAGTAATTTCCCTGGCCCTTTTCGGAGAACGAGTTCGGACCTTGGCGGCCCTGTTCGGTCTCAAACGGGGGTTGCCACACCTGATCGACATTCCGGATGAACGCATTGCCAACAAACACATTTTCCTCCGAAGCGTTGCTCAGGTAGAGCCCGATATCATTAGTCGCAATGACGTTTGCCTCGAAGCGATTTTGGTTCGCCTGCTGGATAAAAAATCCGCGGTTCTGGCCGGCGACGACGTTGTGCAGAAAGCGTGAACCGTCGATTTGCTTGAGCACCAGGCCGTGCCGACGATTGGCAACGAATAGATTTCCGTCCACGAGCAATTGCCGGCTGAACATCAACGTCGCTCCGACAGCGTTGGCGGTCAGTTCATTCGTCAACAGCCGGTTCTGGTGCGAATACATGTAGTGAATGCCAAAGCGCGTGTCCCGGACGCGATTGCCTGCAATCAGACTGTCGTCCGCATACGACAAATAGATGCCGTCGCGCTTGTCGTGAACGACATTGCCGATGGTGCGGTTGCGTTTCGCTTTCCAGAGGTGAATGCCATTGCCGCGCTGTGCCGAGGGCAGGTCTTTGCGCCCGAAGATTTTGTTCTGTTCGATGACGCAGTCACTGACGCCGTGCAGGTAAATGCCGAACGCGTCGTTCTCGACGCGGCAGTCACGCACCTGGGCATGTGGGGCGTCGATCAGGATGCCGCAGTCGGAGACCGTCAGATCCCGTCCGGAATTGCGGACGACAAAACCGCTGACCGTGACATTGGAAGCGGCGATGGTGAGCGGAGTGCCGGAAGCATCGGCATCAATCACTGGTTGATTGGTGCCGAGCAAGTTTATGGATTTGGCGACAATCAGACGCTCGTGAAATACCGTGGGACCTTGCACCAACAGAGTGTCTCCTTCCTGTGCCGTGGCAATTGCGTTCGCAATCGAGCCGGTCACTGGCACGGTTGCGGCGCAAACCGCAAACGCGGAGCAGAACAGAATGGCGCAGGCCGCTTTCACAATTGGGCGATCGTCGGTCCCGGATTGCCGCCAAGGGCGGAGAGCAGCGTGAACACGACGGAGTTGATGACGCGGGTGTGATCGAACGCAATCAGCACGGCCACCGTGATCATGACCGTGGCACCGGTCCATTGCAGGCTGCGGGTGAGCCAGGGACGATGCACGAATTGCCACGACCAGTTGCCGACCGCCACCGCAATAGCCGCCATGGGAATGGCCAGCGCCAGCGAATAAGTGCCGAGGATCAGCGCGCCCCAATACCAGGTCGAAGTGCCGACGAAGATCAGCAGCGGATACAGAATGGCCCCGCCCATGCAGGTCAGGCAACTGACGGATAAACCGAGTCCTGCACAAAAGGAATTGAGCGGCGTGATGTTGCCCGGCTCGCGCAGGCTTAGTGCCGGTGCTCGGATGACGGCGGCGCGGCCCGGCGAGACGAGTCCAACCACGGCGGCGATGCCCACGCGGATCTTTCGGCCGACTTGCCCCATCCAGACAAAGCAACGTCCGCCGCGCTTCAACAGTCCCACTGATTTGAGTGCGAAATAGACCAGAAATGAGGCACCCAGCCAGTTGGCATAGCGCGCCCACGAACCGAAAATGCCAGCGTGCTGAGAGTGCGAAGGGGTTTTGGTTTCGACTGGAACCGCTGTTGCGGCCTGGGTCGCGGCAGGTGCGGCTCCGCAGAACACATCTTCCAGTTTAGCGCCGCCTTGCAATCGGGTTTGCATCTCGAGCAATTGACCGCCCAGAAGCGCCACGGTTGCGCCGCTCGCCATGTAAAGCACAGTGAAGCCAGCGACGAAAGCGGCGAGGTTGCGAAGGATACGCCCGCGCACTGCGGTGGGAATGCGTTTCGGCGTCGCACTGTTTTTTTCGGCCAAGGTCGCGGAACTGACCACACCCGCAATGATGCCGGAATAGTATGCCGTCAGTTCGATCGCACAGGGACTGAGAATCACCATCAAGGCGCCAATCACGCTCAGGGCCAGCATCAGCGTACTGGCCACGGTGCGGGCCGGCGCGGGTTCAACGACGGGCAGTTTCCATTCAAGCACGCGTTCGGGCGTTTTGCCGACGCCATTCACGATCAGCCGGAAAAAGCCGCGATTGGGGTTGAAAATCGCTTGGCCGGAGTTGTCCACCAGCGGGAAGACGACCAGATACATGTTGTGATGTTCGCTCAACACCACAGGCGTTCCGAGCGAGGGAAAGCGGTCGCCATTACTGTCCTCAATCAAAATTTTGCCGCGCAGGTCGAGATCGGCAATCGTGCCGACGTGGGTGTTGATGCCGATCAGAAAGGGCTGGGCGCGGCCTTCCCATTTCTGGAGATACGGCTCGAGCTTCACACGCTTCACGAATTCTGGCGTGGCGTAAGTGGCGTCCAGGAAAACATCCGAGAGCGACACGCGCGCGGCATCGCTTTGACGGGCGGTGGCCGGACTGCCGGACTGAAGCTTGGGCACGATGTAGATTCCAACGATGAAGACAGCCAGCAACAAGGTGATGCCGGAAATAAAAAGGATGCGTGTGGCTTTCATGATTTCGAGTGCGCGGGACCCGTTGTGAAGAGGGTCGCTGGCGTTGTGGCGTTCCGGGTTCCCGGCCTGCGGCTGACCTGATTTTTACTGGCCCAAGCCGCGCCGAGTTGCAGCGTCAGCGCGGCGCCAATCAGAAGGGCACCCAGACCAAATCGGGAGCTGACCTCAAATTGAGCAATCTTGGCTGTGCCGAGAAATGGCGGGGTGAAGTCCTGCACACCGACCAGCACCGTGTGTTGATCGCGACGATGGCCGATGTCATGCATCTGTGATCTGGCTTGCACAGCTGCTCCGGCCAGTGCGCCGGTCAACGCGATGACGACGAAAATCAATGCGCGGCGGCGAATCGCCATCGGCAAAAGCGCAGCGATGATTCCAAGAACGCCACCAGCGATTAGCGTGGCAGGCAGCCATTTGAACTGCGGCAGGTTCGGCGGAATATGAACCCCGATGTATTGATTGAGCACCGCCAGCTCCTGTAAATCGCCACGGAGCGCGTTGGGATGAACGGCTACATGAAGCGCTTCTTCGTCGCGGTATTGCGGGGCTTCCAACCGCATTTGCCAGAGCGGTAGTTTCAGGCTGGCGCAGAGCAACGCAGCGGCCACGAAAGCTAACAAACCGGTGACGATTCTGCGACCGGAGTTAACGGTTTTACTCATATGCCGCGCTCGCTTTCTGAGTCGTTTTGGATTCCTTGGTCACAGGGCCGATCGTGTCGCTGAGTTCCGCTCCGGGCGGTTTCACCAGCATTCGTCCGCGCATTTCCAGGTGCAGCGCCGAGCAGAACCAGGTGCAATAGTACCAGTAGGTGCCCGCCTTATCGGCGACGAAGGTGATCTCGGTGGTTTGGCCGGGGTCAACGGCGACATTGATTCCGTAGCGCGACAGTGCAAAGCCATGGGTCATGTCACGGACCGTTTCGACGTTGGTCAGGCGCAATTTTACTTCGTCGCCCTGATGCACCTCGAATTGTTCCGGCGTGAATTTGGAGCGGATGCAGGTCATGTCGACTTCGACCTTGTTGCCGTTGCGGGCAATTTTCTCCTCACCGATTTTCACCGCGGTGGGTTGCGTTTCGTAGGTTTGGACGACGTAGTTTTCCAATGCTTTGCGAGGGATCATCACAGCATCGTGCGGCTCGGGCAGCGAAGGGAAGGCGGCGACCACGCGCATCTTGTCGCCGGAAATGTCGATCAATTCCTGTGATTCCGGCATCGCCGGGCCGACTGGAAGAAACATTCCTTTGCTGAGTTTGTTCAATGAAATCAGCCAATCGCCACTCGGATAACTGGAATCAGCGCCCGCGGCTTTGGTGTGGCCGACGTTGTAGTGAACATCGACGCGATCGACGATGTAATCCGTCTCGCCTTTGATGGCTTTATCGATGTTCCACTTCACGATTTGCGAATCCACGAAGAGCGACGTGTAGGCATTGCCGCGCCCGTCAAATGTGGTGTGCAGCGGCCCGAGGCCGACCTCGGGTTCGGCGATCATCTTGAGCGTGTGGGCGTCGATGATGCTGACGGTCGGAGAAAGTTTGCCGCTGGCCAGGACGTATTTGCCGTCCGGCGTGACATTGCAGCCGTGGGGATTTTTGGGCACCGGAATGAGCGTCAGCACACCTGGAACTTTTTCGGATTCGATCACCGGCACGCCGTTGATTTTCGTGAACTTGCCTTCCGCCACCGCTTTCTCGGCCAGCGGCACGTCAATCGCGCCCACGGCATCGCGGTCGCGCTCGATCATGCCTTCGGAGGAGAGGGCGTTTTCGGTGTTGTACATCGTCACGAAAACGTAACGGCCATCCTTGCCGGAACTGGCGATGTCCGCATTGCCAGCGAAGCTGATCTGGAATTTTGCCTCCAGCGTCTGCGCATCGAGGAACGAAATGGCGGAGCGATATTTTTCCGGATCGGTGGAATTTCCAGCAGCGTCGATTTCGAGTTCGCCGTTGACGAAAACATATTTGCACGAGGGCAGGTAAGCCGCGAGGCCGTGCGCGCCCTGGATGTTTGGCACCAGTTTGATTTCGGCGGTCTCGAAGGTGCGCAAATCGATTTTCGCCACGCGATCATTGGCTTTGTCATTGATCCAGAGCCAATGCCCGTCGTAACGGCCATCGGTCTGGCTGAGCACCGGATGATGGGTGTCGCCCCAAAGCGGGCCGGTGGCGGCCAGGCGTTTGTAGGTTTCTGAGCCGGGATTGTTGGCGTAACCCAAGCCGGCGCGCGGTTCGAAAATGGGGATTTCCTTGATGAACCGGCACGATGGGACGCCGAAGACAAAGGCGCTGCCGCTTTGGCCGCCGCTTAGGATGGCGTAATAATCATCCAATTTGCCGGGCGGCACATAGACCTGTTCGGCGGCGGATTTGTTGCGCGCGGCGTCCCTGGCTTTGCTCGCGGTGGAATCCGAGTTGCACCCGGCAAAAAGCATGGCGGCGGCGGTCCCGAAAATAAGGAGTGTGGTCGATTTCATGAGGTTGAAGTGGAAAGAATTCACTGGGCGGATGCGGTTTGTTTGGCGGCGGCGTCCTCAACGATCAGTGTGCCTGTCATAAGCGGATGCAGCTTTTCCGTCGAGCACTGCGTGGCGCAGTAGAAGGTGAATTTGCCGGCGCGATCCGCGCGGAATTTCACGCTCTTGGGCACGCCAACCATCACGCCATTGATGAAGGCAGTTTCGTCGTAACTGCTGATGGCAAAACCGTGGCCGACGCCGAGGCCGTTGTCGGTTGGCTCGAAGGTGACCTCAACGATCTGACCTTTCTTCACGCGAATCGTGGCGGGATCGTATTTCCAGGCGCGTTCGGTGAGCTTAATGCGCACGTCCGGTACGCCGAGTTCTTCGCGTGCGAGAAAATTCTGCGAAGCGCGAACAATGGCTCCGGGCGCGGCAGGTTTGGCCAGGGTTTCAATGTAGTAGGCGAGCTTCCAGGCGTCTGCTTCGGCAATCGTGCCCTGAAAACCCACCATCGGCGTGCCGTTGAAACCGGTGAGGATGGTCCGCACGATTTCCTTGGACGCGTAGCCCGATTTGAAGGTGGCGGGCCTGGAGAAATCCCGCGGGTTAATGTGAAGATTGCTGTCGTCAACCAAAGTCGCCGCGGAAGTCCCGTCGCCGTGGCCGGACTCGCCATGGCAGGTGATGCAGGCCAGTTTTGTATAAAGCGCCTTGCCTTCAGTCAGTGCGGCCTCGTTGCGCGGCGGCGGAGTGCCGAGGCTGATGACCGTTTTCCGATCTTCGTTTGTGTCTGCAAAACGGGGGGAAAAAGTTTTGATATATTCCACCACCGCCCAGCGGTCCGCGTCGGCGAGCATCACTTTCCATGGCGGCATTGGCGTGCCCGGCATCCCCAAAGAAACGGCGCGGAACAGATCCACATCGGTCGGAAGATGGCCGACTGGAGTGGAACGCAGTCGATAGTTGGCTTGCGCGAAATTGCGCGGTTTGGGCAGCAGGAACGCGGCGGCATCACCTTTGCCATCGCCCTTTTCGCCATGGCAGGCCACACAGTTTTGCAGATAAACCGTTTTGCCATGCGCAATCAAATCCGCGGTCACCTCCGGTTTGGGCGGCACGGGCAGATCGGAGAACGTGACTTTGGCCGATGTTGTGGCCAACGCCAACTGCTTGGGTTGCGCCGCGGCTTCGTTGGGTTGAGCTGAGGGTTTGCAGCCGGCAACCATCAAAGCCGCTCCCGTCACAATGGCCAGACTCTGAAAAAAGGTGATGTTCACGGAGGCGAGGATATGGAGTTGGAGCCAGCCATTCTTTGAGGCAGGTCAAACAAATTGCGTTTCGCGGCGCCCTCCCGCGCCGGGACGCATCGTACGGCTTGGCTCGGTTGACTGAACCGTTTAAGGTTTGGCGTGCCGATTTTCTATGAGTGTCAAAGATGCACCGCCTGTTGCCGCTGGCCGGGGCAGGTGCGCTTGACCAATGCGGAAATTTCCCGCCTGGCCGCATTCAAAGGGATGAGCGAGTTCGATTTCGTTCAAGGTTATCTGCACCTGCGGGTCGACCGCCAAGGCCTGGCCCTGCAGAATAAGCCGAACGGCGAATGTATTTTTCTGGAAGGAGATGACTGCTCCGTGCAGTCGGTCAAACCGCAGCAATGCCGCGATTTTCCGAACCTGTGGAATTTTCCGGGCTTTGAAAAAGTCTGCCACGCCATCCCGCGGCAGGTCGGTCAGGAGGAGTTTGAGCGTCTCGTAGCCAAGGCGTCGGGCAGGGAACCTCAACCACGGATCAACGGTTGAAACAGTGTTGCGGAAAAAAACTCTCTGCGGCACGGCGACAGGCGATCGCGTCGGCGGTGCAAGGCGGCCAAACACAACGTGCCGTGGCGCGGTATTCTGCGGTCGACTTGGACTTCGCTTGGCGTCAGGTCGGGCTTTGCCGCCGCTGCGCGAGCATGGCCCGCAAACTCTCAATGAGAGTTTCTTTCCCGTGTGGCAGCAGAAGATTTGGCGTCGTTTTCACCATGCCGATGCGGCAGCCTTGGTTGCCACAAGCGAGCGGTTTGCGGCCGCTTTCTGGTTCAGAACCTGTCGGAATGCGCTTACTTGTACCGGCATTCAATCCGGATTGCCTTGTCGCGTGCATTGACTTGTGTTGAGCGCGCAGATAAATTTTTTACGTCCAGAAATTCCACCTTGAGGACTAAATGTTTGAGATTATTGAAAAACTGCTGATTCTCCAAGACCGCGACCGGAAAATCCGGCGTGTTCGGACCGAGTTGGACCACATCGAACCGGAGCGGCAGACGCTCAAGAGCAAGTCCTCCGGCGCTCAAGCCGCCCTGGACGCCGCCAAACTGAAGGTCAAGGAATTGGAATCCCGCCGCAAAGACCTCGATCTGGAAGTCCAATCCAAACGGCAGTTAATCGAGAAATACGCCAATCAGCAGCTGCAAACGCGCAAGAACGAAGAATACCGCGCACTGGCTCACGAAATTGAAGGGTGCAAAGAAGCGATCTTCAACATCGAGAACCAGGAGATTGAATTGATGGAGCAGGGTGAAGCCGCGCAAAAACAGGTTGTGGCCGCCATGGCAGTTGCCGCTGAAGCCAAAAAGTTGATGGACGATCAGGTCGCCCAATTGGGAGCGCGCGAGGCGAATTTGAAGAAGGATCTGGCCGAGTTGGAAAAAAATCGCGAGGAACTCGCTTCCGCTGTGGACGAAAGCGCGCGGTCGCGTTACGAGCGCCTGGCCAAGAGCAAAGGCGAGAACGTGGTGGTGGGCGTTCAGCACGGCGTTTGCGGCGGTTGTCACATGCGTTTGCCCACGCAAACGATTGTCACCTGTCAGGCACAGCAGGAACTGGTCAACTGCATCAACTGCGGTCGAATCTTGTATTACACGCGGGATATGGATCTCGCCGTGACGGATTAAGCGCCGCACCTTGCGCTTCATGCCTTGGGCGTCGCGTCGCGGTTTTGGCTTCACGAACACTTGCTGAGCGGCCGCCGCGGTTCCTTGATTCGAAATCCGCCTTCGCGACTTGTTTACCTTCGGATCGAAGGTTACTGTTTTCCCGGTTTTGGAAGGGCGGAGAATCGCTTTGCCTGGAGCGATCCAGGCGAGGAGGAAAGTCCGAACACCGCAGGGCGCGATGCCGCGTAACCTGTGGCTGCCGACGCAAGAACGCAGACTCGGGATACACGCGGGGGATGACGCCGCGAGGCGTTTCAATGGAAAGTGCCACAGAGACGATACCGCCAGCCATGGCTCTTTGAGCAATGATTGGTAAGGGTGAAAAGGTGGGGTAAGAGCCCACCGCTCCAAGCGCAAGCGCGGAGGCATGGCAAACCCCATCGGGTGCAAGGCCAAATAGGGAACTCCGGAGCGGCCCGCTCCATGTTCCGCGCAAGCGGGACGGGTTCCGGGTACTGGCTGCAAAGACAAATGATTCTCTCCGCTCGCAAGGGCGCAGACAAAATTCGGCTTACAGCCCTTCCAAAACCATCTTCAATATTTGTGCAGCGTCCGGGGCGGATGCGATGAAGATTTCTTCGCCTGCAAAACGCACGGCACACCGGCATTTCCAAAACGGTCAATCGCCGTGATCGAAATCACTTCGGGAGGCGTGCTCAAGTCCTGGGTTGAAGTTTCCGACGGCAGAAGCTCCGATTGCCAGTCGCTGAATACTTTTTTCTGAACGAACCACCAACGCACCGGATCGAGTCCATTGGCATTCCACTTCAATTGCGCGCCGTTGTCGCTCACCGACACAGTGGGTTTCACGGGCGCTTTGCTGCTCAACCAGGGTGACGCGGGAACCAAGGCGATTTGCGATTGGAGATCGCGCCGCAGCGTTCCCAATAGCGCGCTGTTCGCCAGCAGACTGCTCGTATTGTAAAACAGATAACCGCCGACGGACTCCCGGCGCGTGATCTGGATTTGCTTGGGGATCTCGTCCGTCGCCCACTTCTGGCTCAGAGCGCTGGCGGCGGATAATCCCGGCCAGAGATGACGCCCCCGCACGTTTTGTTGCTCCCACCATTTCAAAAGAACGGGAAAGCTCGTGTCCGGCGGATCGATTCGCCAGTAGAGCTGCGGCGAAAAATAATCGACCCAGCCATTGGCCAGACACAGCCGCGAATCGGCGTAGATCGTGTCATAAGCATCAAAACCTTTTTTGATCTGAGGCGGATTGCCGGGCCGCCAGATCCCGTGCGGGCTGACGCCAAACTTCACCCAAGGTTTGGTCGCCTTGATCAGCTGATAAGCGCGTTGGATAAAGGTGTTGACGTTCTCGCGTCGCCAGTCTTCCCGGCTCAATTTTCCGTTCGCGCCAAATTTTTTCCAGGAGGCGTCGTCGGGGAAATCCGCTCGTCCCGGGGATTCGGCGCGATCGGGGTAGAAGTAATCGTCGAAGTGAACCGCGTCGATATCGTAGCGTTTCACGACATCGAGAACGACCTTCAACGAATACTCCTGAACGTCGCGCTCGCCTGGATCGAGCCACAGATATTGACCGTAGCGCTTCACCAGTTCGGGATGAGTTTGGCTGATGTGAGTGGGCGAGACGGTGCCTTCGTGTGACTTGTGCAGGGCGCGATACGGATTAAACCAGGCGTGCAGCTCCAATCCGCGTTGATGAGCTTCCTGCACCGCGAACGCCAGCGGATCGTAGAACGGTTCCGGCGCCTTGCCCATCCGGCCGGTCAGATATTCAGACCATGGCTCGAGAGTTGACGCGTAAAAGGCATCGCACGCGGGTCGCACCTGAAAAACGACGGCGTTCAGCTTCAACTCCGCGGCCCGGTCCAGAATGGAAATCAATTCTGCTTTTTGCGCGGCCGTGCTTAAGCCGGGTTTGGAAGGCCAGTCAATGTTGGCGACGGTTGCCACCCAAAGTCCGCGAAATTCACGCGCCGGGGTTGGCGGAGTGATTTTGGAAGCTTCATATGTGACCGCGTAGGAACCGCGGTTGCTGAGGAGCAGCGCGCAGCCAAGGATGATTCGGGTGATTGCTTTCATGTTCATGGATGCGCTTGGTTCGAGACGCCAAAAGCCGAGGATGTTTTCTGAAATATCTCCGACCAAGTCAACTGCTGAACTCGGACGGGCCGGGTGGTTTGAAAATAAGTCATTAGCCGGAGGCAAACAGGCGGCCGCGCAAACCTTCGTTGCAATTGTGGGGACTTTCTTGAATGCTAAATGATCATAAACCGTGAGTCGCATAGTCGCGCTCTGAAATTCCTTATGCAAAAGCGCAAAATCTGCCTGTGGGTCGGGTTGACCTCCATGGCGGCAGTCTTGTTCATCAACCCGCGATTGAGCAATCCGCCGGTGATCGCCGGCCAGAACATGCTGGCCTCGAACACGCCCCCGGCGGCCGTCGTTTCCACGCTGCGCAATGCGTGTTATGACTGTCATTCCGACGAAACAAAATGGCCTTGGTATAGTCATGTCGCGCCGGTTTCCTGGTGGCTCGCCGATCACGTCGAAGAGGGGCGCCGACGCTTGAATTTTTCCCGCTGGCCGCACGATGACCCCAAACGCGCTGCCAAGCGCTGGCGCGATATCAGTTCGGCGGTGGAAGACGGATACATGCCGATGAAAAATTATTCGCGAATGCACCCGGAGGCACGATTAACGGGGGCGCAGCGGGAGCAGTTGATCCAGTGGGCCTACCAGGAAGCCGAGCGGCTCCGCCCGACGGACGAATCGCAATAACTTTATGTTGAGACACGAATTTATTCCCGCACAGGAAAGCAAGTCACGCCGACTCTGGGTCATGCTTCATGGTTTGGGCGACAGCATTGAAGGCTATCGATGGTTGCCCGAAGCGATGCGATTGCCCGAGATGAATTATCTGCTGGTGAATGCGCCGGATGAATATTACGGCGGCTATTCCTGGTTTGATTTTGCGTCGGACATTGTGCCCGGAGTGGTGCGCAGTCGGAAGCTGCTGTTCGAATTGCTCGCAGCGCAACACGAGAAAGGATTCTCGGCGGATCAGATTATCTTCGGCGGATTTTCTCAAGGCTGCCTGATGTCGATTGAGGTTGGCTTGCGTTATCCGCATCGCTTGGCTGGGATTGTTGGCATCAGCGGATACGTCTGTGACCCCGAACAGTTGGTGAACGAACTGTCGCCTGTGGCCGCTCAGCAGCGATTGCTGATCACGCACGGCACGCAGGACCCAATTCTGAGATTTGATCAGGTCCGCGGGCAAGTTGCGGTTCTCGAAGGCGCTGGGCTGAACATCGAATTTCACGAGTTCCGCAAAGCCCACACTATCGCGGGCGAAGCGGAACTGGACGTGATCAGGAAATTCGTGCGCGCCGGCTACGCTTCCGGCCAATAAGCCGCTGGGTTCATCAGCGAATTATTCGGCAAACCAGATCTGCTCGGGTCGCGCAGGTGGAGCGGGTTGCCAGTCCAAAGCGCGATCCACAGCCTGACGCATTTTTTCAAACCACCAAGTGGCCCGGTTAGATCGGCGCTGCAGACGTTGGGTTGAAGGACATACCCGAACGTTTTCGAAGCTGAGTTCCATTTGTCGATTGGTCATAAGTTTTGTCTTTCTTTTGACCAATCCTAAAGGGCGGGGTGGGACATCTGTGGTCCAACCCCAAAAAGCTATTTCCTCACGAAAAGAAGGCGCAATCTGCCCCCGTAAACCGAACCCGGGACAGTGTTCTTTTTTCCGCCAAACCCGCGCCGGATCAAGGAATCAGGGCGAGCGTCTGGCGTTTGCGACCCGAGAATGTGTGGCAGTGGCGGTAACCGATTTGAAAGGCGAGTTGAACGGCCTCGTTGAAATTCATGCCTACTTCTTCGGGCGCATGGGCGTCGGAACCAAACGTAACGGGCACGCCTTTTTGCAACGCGAGTTGGAGGATTTCGCGGCTGGGATAAATCTCCCGGCAGTCTTTGCGCAGTCCGGCCGTGTTAAGCTCGATGGCGCAATCGTGTCGCTTGGCGACGTTCAGGAAACGCTCGTACAGTGGCGTGCAATCGCGCGTCGGGCGATGTCCAAATTTCTTTGGGAAATCCGCGTGGCCAATAATCTCAAAGAAGCCAGTCTCGGCAGCCATTGTTAAACGATCGAAATAGGCGGACCAGACTTCGAATGCGTCGCGATGGTTCCACTCGGAAAGCTTGTGCGGATTATCGATGGCCCACGACTCGGAGACGTAGTGCACTGAACCAATGAGGTAATCCCAAGGATGGCGCGCCGCCAGTTCGCGAATCCAGTCTTCGTGGCCCGGCAGATAATCCACTTCGAGTGCGAGCCGGATGGTCAGTTGCGGGAACTCTCGCTGGGCCTGGTGGACTTTCGCGACGTATTCATCCAGTTGATCGGAGCGCATTCGCCAATCGTCAAAATCGTCCTGGCGCATCGGCGAATGATCGGAGAAGCCGATTTCTTTGAGGCCCAGATCCAGCGCCCGCCGGGCGTAATCAATCGGTTCTCCGACCGCGTGGCGGCAGAGCGGGGTGTGCATGTGCAAGTCTGGTGGCAGTGCCATGACGATAGCTTCAGGTGTCTGCTGGGTGGAGTCGAATGAAAATTCCAGCCGTCATGGAAGTTGGAACGATTCAGCAGGGAACCGGAGCGTTGCACAGAGGCCTTCGATCGGCTCTCCAACCCAATTGCGGGATTGTCACAAACGGATCACAGTCGAACGGATCGGAGCGATTGACGGGCGTGGGTTTGGAGAAAAGCGCGGAAAAGGCCTGAAAAGGAGCGGATCGGTTCGTAACAGGATTGTAACAATGCTGCCGTAAGGCCGTAACAAAGAGGCGGCAAGTTAATCTCGAACTTGAACTTAAAGAAAACTACATGAACGCAAAACTTCACCGTCTGATCACCATCGGCGCAGTTCTGGCCAGCTTCGGAGCCACGGGACAATTCGCAAACGCGCAGTCCTCGGATGCCATTGTCAACAAGCTCGTCCAAAAGGGACTCCTCACCCAGCAAGAGGCCGACGATCTTCGCAAAGAAACCAAAGAAGATTTCAGCAAAGCCTTTCGAGCGGAATCTGGAACCGCCTCTTGGGTTGAAAAAATGAATTTCCACGGAGACTTCCGCGGCCGGCTCAATTTTCTCAGTTCGGACAACGCCGAGGCCAACGATCGTTTTCGCGTCCGCTATCGTCTGCGTGCCAGCGTCGACATGGTGCTCAAGGATAATTTTGAGCTGGGCTTCGGCCTGGGCAGCGGTGATGCGGGCGGCAATCCGTTGTCCAACAACACCACGCTCGAGAACAACGGCAGCAAAAAGCCGATCTGGGTGGATATCGCCTATGCCAAGTGGACGCCGATCAAGGACGGTGATTGGACCGCTTCGGCCACGATCGGCAAGATGCGCAATCCGCTGATCGTTTCGGCGATGGAAATCGATCCGGATTACACCCCTGAAGGCGCGGCGTTGCAGGCGGCCTACAAATTCGACGACAAGAACACTTTGAAACTCAACGGCGGCGCGTTCGTCCTGGATGAGCTGGCGGCATCTTCCCACGATCCTTATATGCTCGCCGCCCAGGCGTTTCTGGAAACGAAGTGGAACCAGCACTTTGAAAGTGCGTTCGGAATTTCGGCCTACAATATTCTCAATCCTGAAAGCCTGACCACAGCGAACGTGCCCAACTACAACGGTGGCAACACCCGCGATGCCGGTGGCGCTCTGGTGAACAACTACAATCCACTCGTTACCAGCGCCAGTGTCACCTACAAGATGGACAGCTTCCCAATGTATCACGGCGCGTTCCCGATCAAGGTCGCCGGTCAGTACATGAACAACCCTGCTGTCGAAAATCAGAACCAAGGCTGGTGGGGCGGCGTGACGTTTGGCAGTGCGGGCAAAAAAGGTAATTGGGATCTCTCTTACCGCTATCAACGGGTTGAAGCCGACGCGTGGTACGAAGAATTGCTGGACGACGACAACGTGGCTTACTTCCAGAGCGCGGGAGCCGGAGACAAGAGTGGATTGGTCGGCGGCACCAATATCAAAGGCCATCTCGTGAAGTTGAATTACTCGCCAGCCGATTCGCTTACCCTTGCATTGACAGGCTATTTCAACGACCTGATTGATCCCAGCCCCGCCGGTTCCAAGAGTGGCGGCATGTTCCTCGCGGCTGATCTGCTGTGGAAATTCTAATTGGAAATAAGAAATCAAAAGCGAAATGAAAAAGATCGTCACGAAAATCCTCATGGCCGGTGTGGCCCTGCTCCTGGTCAGTTGCTCTGAAAA
>JBQCEJ010000214.1:0-11265 GCA_051960355.1 Verrucomicrobiota bacterium
ACACCCATCACCACCCCCCCCCAACGCTCCTTTATATCAAACACACACACTAACATTACACTTCCCCCCGCCCCCGCGCCCGCGCGCGGGGCCCCCTGCCCGCCCCCACCCCCCGCAACGGCAGCCGGAGCGGAGAGTGATTCGGCAATTCGTGTTGTTCGAGTATGTGGCCGTGAGCTCCAGGTCTTTGAGAAACCAGAGTCGGTCGTGGTCCGGGGTCCCTGCTTCAGCGTTCGACGTTCAGTGTTCTGTGTTCGATGTTCTGAATCGAACACCGCCACTGCAATCAGCGCGATCGACGCTCACGAAGCGGGTTCAGCCAGCAACTTCGTGACGAAGCCTTCGACTTTGGATGTCTGGAGGCCAACAGCGCGAACAATCCCTTTGCGATCCACAACGGCGTAGGTGGGATAATAATGCACCCGCCAGGCTTTCTGGCTTTTCAAGTCAGGATCACGGGCCGTCGGATATTCCATTCCCTTTTCTTTGGCGACTTCCGCCATTTTTTCCTGTCCCTTGGACGACGTGCAGACACCGATAATCACCAACCCCTGATCCTTGTATTTCTTCAGCAGTTCATTGTTGTGCGGAATGGCTGCCTTGCACGGTCCGCACCAGGAGGCATAAAAATCCACGATCACGACTTTGCCTTTAATGTCGGCGGGTTTCACTTCGCCGTTGATCCAGCCAGTCACATTTAGCGGCGGCATCGGCTTGCCTTCAAAGGCGGCGTGCAGCGCGCGATCGTCCGGAGTCTTGTCCCAAGTCCAGGTGTCCGGAAATTCACCCGCCGAGAGAATGGAGGCGCCGAGAGCGAATGAAGCCAACGCAATGAGAAACGATTTCCTTGTAATCATGCGTTGTGATTAGCACGGGCAAGGCTGCCTGGCAATTGGGGAATCAAGGCTGCTGCCGCGCAGCCATTCTCGCCTTGCTTCGGCGCGGCGTTTAACGCCGGTTTCAACGTGGAAAGATAATAGCACTTTCACATCATCCAACGCTTTGAAAATCGGAACATTGATGCGGGATGAATCCCGCGCTCCCTAAATGAGAATCGCTGCTGCCGCGGAGTTTTCAGCGCGCTCAGACCGCCCGGGCTTCGACCGTTCGCTGCGCGGGGCCGCCCACTTCCGGAGGCTTGTTCTGGATGCGCGGCAAAAGGAACAATGCCAGCAGCGATAGAAACAACCCCACCAACAATGTCCAGGTTGCAGCGTCCTGCCGCCCGGCTTTCAGCAAAGACGTGGCTGCCAGCGCGGCCATGGTCAGGTTCGGGCACAGCAACAGATAGGCGTCGCGATCTCCGCCGGTCTTGAGCCATCGCCGATGCAGGATTTCGCGAACGCCCAGCAGCAGCACCGCACCGCACAAAGCCAGCCACGCCATGTAAGAAAACAGCATCTGACGATTCACCAGCAACCCAAGCGAAACGAAGAAAATGGGAATCAGAAATCTTCGGCTGACCGGCGCGATGTATTCTTCGACGCTCATGTGTTCGAATTCAGCGCGGCTCATGAACAAGCCCAGGAAAAAAGCGGTTTTGGCGGCGGAGAGTCCCAGGCGTTCGCCCGTGGCGCAGATGACCAGCACCACCAAAACCAGAAAGTGAACCCGCCAGAGCGTCGTTTTCTCAATCGTCCATTGAAATAGTTTGATCACATGCGAGGCGAACCGGCTGATCAAATAAACGGTGATCGCCATACCCGCCAGGCGGGCCAGCATCAGCCAGTTGAGGCCCTCGCGCAGCGCCGGCGCGCCGACCGACAGCACGATGATCGCCAGCATTTCCAAGGCGACCATGATCTGCAGGCAATACTCGCGAGCCGACCCGGACAATCCCGGATACCGTTTCCACGCGAAGTACGCCATGCTCATGGAACATCCCACAATGGCCGCCGTGGCGACTAACGCATCGGAGAACGTCAAGCCCGCCAACGTGGCCACACCTACACCGACTGGATACTGCACGAGCGACCAAACAGCAGCAAAGCGCAGCGGCCGCAGGAATTCCTGAAATTTAGGCAATTCGATTTCGAGCCCAATCTCAAACAGAACCAAAAGAAACCCGACCTTTCCCGCTTCCACCAACAGGGTGCCGACGTCGTTATTGACCAAGGATTGGAGCACGATTCCGAAGAGGACATAAAACGCGTTGGCGAGGGCTGGACGGCCGCATTTACGGCACAGATCCGGCACTGCCATCAGCAGCAGGATCAGACAAATAATGCTTTCGATACTGTTCATGTCAGGCCGTCGTTCCCGCATCTGCCGCAGCGTCTCGAATCCGCCTTCGCCCGGCAAAGGCCAGCAGTTTTGCTGCTGGACAGACGTTGGCCAAGCCCTTTGTTGGCCTGACTCGACCTTTTTACAGCCATGTCACCTAATCAGCCCCGGGATTCCGCACGCTCCCAGATCATGTCACAGAAGGCAACGAAGCAAACTAAGCAAGAACAGCTTTGGCAATTGGCTCCAACGCAAAATATTCCCGGCCTGATGAGGGCGAGCCGTAATCTCCGTTCGCTTTGTTTTCTTCTGTGCCTTTCTATTGCGAAAGTTCGGGCTTCAAACCAGTCGCATGAGCGGGCGCGGCATCGGAGAAACCTTCTTGTCTTCTCGCGCTGAACATCTAATTTCACAGCCATTCGATAGAACGCATGCCTGACGATCCAAAACCCTCTGCAGCTCCGTTTTTCTCGACCCATCCGCTGCCCTCGCCCGAATATCACGTCACGGTTTTGCTCGTCGATCCCCAGGCTTCGGTCAGCGAATCGATCCGCCAGGCCTTGGCCAATCAGGGCGACATCGATTTCCATTATTGTCCCGATCCACAGGAGGCGATTGCCGCGGTAAATCAGTTGAAACCGACGGTAATTCTGCTGGATCTGGTGATGCCGGACGTCGATGGTTTGATGCTCGTAAGCCAGTTCCGCGCAAATCCCACCACGCGCGACACGCCAGTGATTGTGCTTTCCAGCAATGACAACCCACACGTGAAAAGCCACGCGTTCGCGGTGGGAGCCAACGATTACCTGGTCAAACTGCCGGATAAGATCGAACTCATCGCCCGTATTCGTTATCACTCGAAAAGTTATCTCAACCAGGTGCAGCGCGATGCGGCGTATCGCGCATTGCGGGAAAGCCAGCAACAATGGATCGAAAGCAATCGCGCCCTCATTTCGCTGAATCAACGGCTGGAGGAAGCAACACTCGCCAAGTCGGAATTCCTGGCGAACATGAGCCATGAAATCCGCACGCCGATGAATGGCGTGATCGGCATGACCGCGCTCTTGCTGGACACGGAGTTGACCGATGAGCAGCGGGAATACGTGGAAGCCACGCGCAGCAGCGCCGATGCGTTGTTGACGATCATCAACGACATTCTGGACTTTTCCAAAATTGAATCGGGCAAACTGGAACTGGAGCATCATCCGTTCGAACTCCATACCTGCATCGAAGAGGCGCTGGACCTGCTGGCGCCCAAGGCTTCGGAGAAGAATCTCGACCTGGCCTATATCGTGGACGACACCATTCCCAAGGTGCTCGTCGGCGATGTCACCCGCCTCCGCCAGATCATTGTGAATCTGGTCGGCAACGCGGTGAAGTTCACACACGAAGGCGAAATTGTGATTCAGGTTCGGGCTGCGGCGCACGGCGCGCGCGTGCTGGAAACGCATCACAGCCACGACACCGAGTTCCTGCGTCATCCCGAACAGTGGCTGCTGCATTTCTCCGTTCACGACACCGGCATCGGCATTCCACTGAACAAACAAGATCGCCTGTTCAAATCCTTTCAGCAGGTCGATGCTTCCACCACGCGCCATTACGGCGGCACGGGTTTGGGGCTCGCCATTTGCAAACGGTTGTCGGAATTGATGGGCGGAAAAATCTGGGTCGAAAGCGATCAAGGCAAAGGCGCCACGTTCCATTTCACGATTCTGGTGCGCGCCGCCTCTGGCAATTCACCGGCAAACTGGCAGGCGCCCAAAGCTCAACTTTCCGGCAAACGCCTGCTGGTCGTTGAAGATAACGCCACCAACAGCCAGATCATCCGTCATCGCGCCGAACAATGGGGAATGCTGGTGGAAACCGCTTCGAACAGCACCGCAGCCTTGCAACGGCTGGCCGAGTCGCAGCCGTTCGACACGGCGATCATTGATCTGCAATTGCCAGACAAGGACGGCCTCACGCTTGCCGTGGAAATGCGCCAGCACCCCGCCGGAAAATCGCTGCCCATTCTGCTGCTTTCCTCCGTTCGCCTGCGCAGTGACGATGAACGTCCACTGCAGGCGGGCGTTTCGGCCTTTGTTCACAAGCCGATTCGCCCGACCCAACTGCTCGAAGCGATCTGTCGCGAGTTAAATGTGCAGCTCCAACGCGAAAAAAGAGCGCCTTCGTCGCCGGCATTGGATCCCAATTTCGCCCAGAGAATTCCGTTGCGCGTCCTGCTGGCGGACGACAATCCCATCAATCAAAAGGTCGGGATCAGCGTGCTTCAGAAACTCGGTTACCGCGCCGATGTCGCCAACAATGGCCTCGACGTTCTCAAGGCGCTGGAACGAAAAGCCTACGACGTGATTTTTCTCGACGTCCAAATGCCCGAAATGGACGGGCTCGAAACTGCACGCCAGATCTGCACCCGCTGGCCGCATGAGAAACGTCCCTGCATCATCGCCATGACCGGAAATGCGCTGATGGGCGATCGCGAGAAATGCCTCGATGCCGGCATGGACGATTACATCACCAAGCCGGTGCGGATTGCCGAACTGCAAAATGCGCTCGAACGCTGGGGCCCGGCTCGCCGGCGCACTTTTGAAACGTCGTTTCTCATGCGCTCCCCCGCTCCGCCGCGAAACGAAGTTCTGGATGAAAGCATTCTCAATGAATTGAGCGAAATGCCGCCGGCTGAAGGGGTCAGCATCGTGCGGGAACTGGTGGATCTTTTCCTGGAAAATGCGCCCCTGCGGATCGCGCAGATCGGTGAGTCGCTGCAGGATCCCGTCAAGCTGGCATTCCATGCGCATGCCTTGAAAAGCATGAGCTTGAACCTGGGCGCCAAACGCGTGGTGGAAATCGCCCAACAACTCGAAGAAATGGGACGCTCGGCGGTTTTGGATGGTGCGCCCGATCTGCTGGCGGCGCTGGAAACCGCATTCAGCCAGACAAAAATTCATCTGGTCCCGTTTCGCGACCGCTGAAAAAAAGACATGCTTCGCGGACGGGAATTTTCTGCGTGCTTTTGGACCGGAAAAAATTTTAACTCATACCTATGACGATCTGGATTTTAACGGTTCTGTTGCTCGCCTCGCTGATTGGCTTGGGTTATCGCCAAGGCGCCATCCGTGTTGGCTTTTCGTTCGTTGGCATTCTCCTCGGAGCCCTGCTCGCCGCGCCCGTCGGGCATCTGATCAAGCCGATCATTTCCGCTGTCGGCGTTAAAAATCCGGCGCTGCTCTGGTTTGTCCCGCCGTGTGTGGTGTTCGTGATTATCCTCGCGATCGCCAAATTTGCCGGGCTCGTCGTCCACAAGAAAGTGGAAGTGCACTACAAATACAAGGCGGGCGACCTGCGTTTGGCGCTGTGGGAACGATTGAATCAGCGGGTGGGCTTGTGCCTCGGAACGTTGAACGCAGTCGCTTACCTGATTTTACTGGCCCAAGGTATTTACATGATCAGTTACTGGACGGTTCAGGCTTCCACGGCTTCCGATCCCAAATCGGTTCGCCTGATCAATCGCATGGGCAAGGATCTCCAAAGCACCGGCATGTCCAAGGTCGCCAAAGCCGTGGATGGAACTTCACAGGCCTACTACGACGCGGCCGATGTCGCCGGACTGCTCTATCAAACACCGCTGCTGGAAGCGCGCTTGACGCGTTATCCCGGGATTCTCGGCCTTGCGGAACGTCCGGAATTTCAAGACCTGGCCACCGACACGCAATTTGCCGAAATGCGACAACGTCAAGCCTCGATTGCCGAAGTGCTGAATTATCCCAAGACCCAGGCGATTCTTAATAACCCGGACCTGCTCAAAGCGATCAAGACCGCCCTGGTGCCCAATCTTCAGGATCTGCGCAAGTTTCTGGAGACCGGCGAATCCGAAAAGTTCACCGAGAAGCTGCTAGGGCGCTGGCAGTTTGATTTGAGCAGCAGCATGGGATTGATGCGCAAGGAGCGTCCGAATCTTCCCGCCTTGCAGATGAACCAGTTGCGCCGCTGGATGGCTGTAACCTTCGCAAAAACGACCTTCATCGCCACGCCCGCGCCCGAACAGCAGGCGTTTATCAAAAATCTTCCGTCGCTCAAGGGCGCAGCCGCCGGAGGCGAAACCGCCCTGCAAACCGCCACGGGCGAATGGAACGAAGCGAATGGCAATTACAAACTCAGCCTCACGGTGGACGGAAAATCCGAAGTCCTAACCGCTTCATTGCAAGGCAACCGCCTGATGGTGACGGGTCCGGGAATGATGGGCCTCGGCTTCGTCCGCGAAGACTAAAGGCTCGTCCCCCCAGGAAATCCCGCAGTACCGATTTCATCTGAGCAAGACTGCGGCATAGCAACGGTCGCTGGCAGGCTGCGTTTACACGGCTCCAAATGACTCGAGCTCGAAGAATTCCTTAAAGGAAAACGGCGGAACAGCTACGGAGAGGTGGCACTTTGAAAAGGCAGGACTTTCCCGAAGCCGATTCCAAGGCTTAAGAAACTGAACGACTAATTCCCATTCACCACATTGTAACTGGCCGGTTGAGCCGTCAGGTGGAAATCAAACAGGCTGTTCAATGATGCCGCCGGGTTCGTGCTCAAAACGGAATCCGCAGTACCTTGATTCAAAGCCATCGTGGACGAACCCGTCGTCGCGAACGGATTATTGGCCTGAGCCACCGGATTCAATGAAGGGTCGGAACCGAATTGCGCCGCCTCTTCCGAACTTAAAATGCCCAGCATCAGCAAGGCGCAGACTCCCGCACCGAAGGCACCGGCAAAGAGCGGCTTGGCTTCCAGCATCAGCCAGAGACGTTGCATCCAGTTGGCTTCAGTGGACGCGTCTCCCTGCTCGCCCGCCTGGATCCGGCTGATGACATCGCGCGAAAAACGGTCGAAGTATCCCGGAGGCGGCTGTTCATGACGCTTCAGGGCAAACAACCGGCGCAATTGGTCAAAATTTTCAGAATCCGGATTCATACTTATTTGAGATAGTCGGAGAGAAAACCTTGCAGCTGTTGGCGGGCGTAGAAGAGCCGGGACCGAACGGTTCCGATATTACATTCCATGATTTTTGCGATCTCTTCATGTGACAGGCCCTGCACATCATGCAACGTCACTACCAATCTATGTTGTTCTGACAAACGCTGCATCGCCTCGTTCAATTTTTCCTGCAACTCAGAGAGATTCGCCTCCCGCCGCGGAGTTTTCTCGGAAACCAACGCCACCAGGTCCGGGTCGTTCTCAGCCGAGAAATCCAAATCGTTCAAGCTCATGTGCGAACGATTCTTACGCTGTTTCAGGAAGTTGATCGTTTTGTTGACCGCGATGCGATAAACCCAGGTGTAAAAACTGGACCCGCCTTTGAACGATTTCAGCGCCTGATACGCTTTGATAAATGCCTCCTGCGCCAGATCATTGGCGTCCTCATGGTTGGACGTCATGTGATAAACTGTGGCGTAAATCCGCTGCTGATAGCGCTGCACGAGTTCGTCATAGGCTTTCAGATCTCCCTGACGCGCGCGTTCTACAAAGATGGATTCATCGGAGTTACTGGTGGAAGCCGGGGTGACCGCAGCTTCGGGCGCTACGGCTTCCCTCTCTTCAGGCGGAGATTTCTTCGGCGCTTTGCCCGTGGCCGGATCGGTCATAATCATCATAGACCGTTTTCACCCGCAAACAGAACGCCTGTCTGGCGGGCGAGATAATTCGTCAGCCCGATCAAAGAAGAACGTCCATCGGATTCCGGTAAAACGCTGAGGTGCTGGCGGGCTTTTTGGAGATACTGCTGAACGGTTTCCACCGAAGACGGTAAGGTCTGGTATTTCCCCAGCAATTCGCCCACCTGGCCCAGCGCGCTCGGCTGCCAGTTGCGAATCCAGCCCTGCAAGCGAGCCCGGTCGCTTTCATCGGCTCGCTCCCACAGCAAAAGCATGGGCAGAGTCAATTTGCCTTTGGCCAAATCCGTTCCCAGCGATTTACCCGCGGCCGCTTCCGTCCCAAACAGATCGACGCAATCATCATAGACCTGATACGCCGTGCCAAAAGCCATGCCAAACTGGCGCAAAGCCGCGCGTTGCGCCACGGTCGCATCGCTTAGAAACGCCGCCAGATCACAGGAAAGCGCGAACAATTCCGCCGTTTTCATTTCCAGCACGCGAAAGTATTCGCTGCGGGAAAACTCAAAATTGCGGCGCTGTTGGGTCTGCAAAATCTCACCGGAACAAACCGTGTTGGTCGCCATCGCCACCGCCCGGCAGATTTCCGGGGTCGGAAAACTCGCTGCCAGCTTCAAGGCCTGGGCGAACAAACAATCGCCAAAAAGAACCGCGATTTCATTGCCCCAGTTGGCCGCCAGGGTCGGACGTCCCCGACGAATTTCGCCTTCGTCCATGATGTCGTCATGCACGAGGGTCGCCAGATGCACCATTTCGATGATGACCGCGACGGTGATATGGGAATCGTTGGTTGGCCCCAGAGAATTAGCTGAAAGGGCCACCAGCGCGGGCCGAAGGTTTTTGCCGTTGCCGTTCAAAGAGTATTCGGCATAGGGCGCGATGGCAGGGTCAAACTCATCCACCTGTTTCGTCAGCCGCACATGGACAGCCTCAAGAAACGGTTCAACAGGTTCAACGATCTGCTTCCAGGAAAAGGCCACTTCTGAGCTCAAAGGAACTGTAGCAGGCGCCGTCCCCACTTTGGATTCAGCAGCTAACATTGAACGCAATCTAAAGTTCGATGCCATTCAAGTCAAACTTGTTAATGGCCGGACCACCGCAAGATCGAGCCAGAGTGACGCTAATGCTCAAGCTCCAACCATCAACCTTTCCCGTTTCACAGTTCCGCTTTTTTCCGCTATGTTCCCAACGTGTCCACGCTCGCCTCCCAACTCGCCGATCTCCCCGCGCTCAATCAGGTCGCGGTGCCCGATCTTTGGCAGCAGCAAGCCGTCAGCGCGCTGCGAGAAGGCAAAGATGTCGTCGTCCATGCTCCGACTGGCGCCGGCAAAACCTTGATCTTCGAACTCTGGTCCAATCAGGGGAAAAATCGCGGCCAGGCGATCTACACCGTCCCCACCCGGGCATTGGCCAACGACAAGCTCGCCGAGTGGCGCGGGCGCGGTTGGGACGTCGGCATCGCCACAGGCGATTTGGCTGAAAATCTCGGCGCGCCGGTGATCGTCGCAACGCTGGAAACGCAAAAGAACCGGCTGATTCAGGGCGATGGCCCTGCCCTGCTGGTGGTGGACGAATACCAGATGATTCGCGATGAGGATCGCGGCTTGAATTACGAACTCGCCCTGGCCCTCGCACCGCCCCAAACACAACTGCTCCTGCTGAGCGGCAGTGTTGCCAACCCGCATGAGGTAGTGAAATGGCTTTCGCGTTTGCGACGCCAGGCGGTTTTGGTTCGCCATGAACATCGGCCCGTGCCGCTTGAAGAGGTTCACGCCAACAACTTGAGCTACCACGTTCCCAACGACATCCGCGGCTATTGGCCCCGCCTGGTGGCCAAGTCGCTCGCGGAAGATCTCGGACCGATCCTGATTTTCGCGCCGCGACGTCAAACTGCGGAATCCATGGCGGCCGAACTGGCCCGCCAACTGCCAACCCCCAACCCACTTCAGCTCAGCTCTGAACAAAAATTGCTGGTCGGCGATCATCTCGCGAAGCTGCTCAAGAGCCGAATCGCCTTTCACCACAGCGGCTTGAGTTACGGCACTCGGGCGGGCGTGATTGAACCGCTCGCCAAGGCGGGTCAACTGCGTGTCGTGGTGGCCACGATGGGGCTGGCTGCAGGCATCAACTTTTCCCTCCGGAGCGTCGCGCTTGCCGCCGAATCGTATCGCCGCGATACCATCGAGCAGCCGCTTCGGTCCGATGAGATTTTACAGATGTTCGGTCGCGCGGGCCGGCGGGGTCTGGATGAAACCGGCTTCGTCCTGATCACCGCCAACCAGTTGCGATTGCTCGACGCCCGCGCCGGTCAACTGTCTCGGAGCGGATCGGTCGATTGGAGCGCGCTGCTGAATCTCATGACCGCCGCGGCACAGCAAGGCCGCGATCCGTTCACGGAGGCCGTCCGCGTTCAGGAGCGGCTCTTCACGGTTAAACCCATTTTCCTCGGCGTTGAAGAATCATTGAAACATCCCGTCGTGCCGTGCGGCTTGAAAACCGACGCGGAACGCGCTCGTCACGTCCGCAAGAACGTCCGCGAAATGCTCAACAGCCGCGGGGAATGGGAAACGCTTCCGCCATTCACACAAATGCCGGTGCGGGACATTTACGAAATACGATTCACGAATGACGCCGCTCACGGAAATTTGGCCGATGCACCCGCCCATGTTGAATCGCCCATCGT
Source organism: Verrucomicrobiota bacterium (assembly GCA_051960355.1). Lineage (GTDB taxonomy): Bacteria > Verrucomicrobiota > Verrucomicrobiia > Limisphaerales > DASXHY01 > DASXHY01. The sequence goes on from JBQCEJ010000214.1 coordinate 10,558, forward strand.
AATTCGCCCGATCCTCTCCGAACCGGTCGCACTAGAAAAAATCGGTACCGGAACGCTCGTTCTTCTGCACGAGGAAAACGGAATAAAAACTTACGGCCGCGCCTCGACGGTCGCGGAGAAGTTAAGTGGCGAGCGCGTCACTCTGACCAAGTGGGTTCGTCGCCTGACCGATTGGAACGGGCGGCAAGCGCCGCTCGCCGCCTGGGAAGAAAAGATCGCGCCTTTGCTGGCCGAAAAACTGGCCCAAATGAAAATACCGGTCGTTCGCTTCGTGCAGCAGGAACACCGGATTCTGGCCTGCGTCAGCCTCGCCGATCTGACCATGCGGGTGCCGGTGGACCAGCACGGCGTCGCGCTCTGGCGTCCCAACGAACGCGAAGTGCTGCCCTACGACTGCGCTCAATGCACTCAGGTGCCCGTCTGCAAACAACTCTCGGCAGCCACGGGCACGGCCTTGCTCTGGCGGCGACTGCACCTCGTCGATGCCGCGGGCGTGCCAACCTTGCGCGGTCGCGTCGTCAGTTTCTTTTCGCAAGGGGATGGCTTGGCGGTCGCGGCCGCTTTGGAAGATCAAGCTTATCCGATCGATGAACTGGTGTACGATCTGGCCGATCTCGATGCGGGATTCCGGTTCTGCGGCGATGAAAACCGCTGGGGTGGCCGGCTCGCGCTTGCCTGTCATCAGAAGTTCGGACTGCAAAGCATTCC
>JBQCEJ010000215.1:0-7074 GCA_051960355.1 Verrucomicrobiota bacterium
CGCTCGATTGCGGGGCGTGCGGCGGCCATGCGGGCGACGCGAACGCGCGAGTGGCGGCGGCGATTTTGAATCAACCGGCGGTGCGCGCAGGTTTGAAAGCTCAGGCGATCGAGATTCCCGCCGAAACGATTTTCATCGCCGGGCTGCATAACACGACCACCGACGAAATTGTGATCTACGAAGATGTCAAACTTTCTGCCAGCCAGTCGGCGGAACTGGAAAAAATCAAAGGCTGGTTGTCCGCCGCCTCAAAACAGGCGCGGCGGGAACGGGCAGCCTCGCTCGGCCTTGGAGGGATACCGAACGAGAAATTGGACGAAAAGGTCTTTGCGCGCAGTCGCGACTGGTCGCAGGTGCGCCCCGAATGGGGCCTGGCTGGCAACGCTGCCTTCATTGCCGCGCCGCGCGAGCGAACCAGAGGTTTGGATCTCGGCGGCAGAGCTTTCCTGCACAATTACCGCGCGTCGCTTGATCCGGAGAAAGCCACGCTGGAGCTGATTCTCATCGCCCCGATGGTCGTGGGGAGCTGGATCAACCTGCAGTACTACGGCTCAACGGTGGACAACCAGCTGTTCGGCAGCGGGAACAAAACGATTCACAACGTCGTCGGCACCTTTGGAGTGTGGCAGGGCAATGGTGGCGATTTGCAGCCCGGCCTGCCGTTGCAATCGCTGCACGATGGCAAGCGTTGGCTCCATGAGCCGCTGCGGTTGAGCGTGTTCATCGAGGCAAAGCGCGAAGACATCGCGGCCATTCTTGCCAGGCAGCCCGGCGTGCGTGATCTGGTGCAAAACGGCTGGGTGCATTTGTTCGCAATGGAAAACGCTGGGAAACAGATCTTTCGTTTCAACGGAAATCGTTTCGCCGACGAATCACTTTAAACCGCCATGCACGAAACCTACGATTCCGAATCCAAACGCCTGATCGAGCCGAGCAATCATCCGGTACGGCTGGGCATCATCGGCGGCGGCCAGCTTGCACGCATGACAGCGATTGCCGCGCTGCCGCTGGGCTGCGAGGTTGTCCTGCTGGAGAACAATCCGTTCAGCCCCGCTGCGCGGGTCTCGCCCGACTGCATCGTCGGCGATTGGAGCGACCGCGATCCACTGCTGAAATTTGCCGAACGCTGTGACGTCATCACGCTGGAAAATGAATTTGTGGACGCCGCGGCTCTGGACTTTCTGGAGCAGGCCGGGCATGAAGTTTTTCCGAGTGCGGCTTGCATCGCGGTCACGCAGGACAAGTTCACGCAAAAAACCGTTTTGCAAAAAGCCGGCCTTGGCGTTCCGCAATTCCGCGCCGTGCAATCGACGGATGAAGCAATCGCGACCGCCCGGGAGTTCGGGTGGCCGGTGGTTTTGAAAACGCGGCGAAACGGCTACGACGGCAAAGGGAACTTCACTTTGAAATCGGAGGCTGATGTCGCGGCCGGCTGGCAAAGTTTGGGCGGCGGAAAAGTGGAATTGATGGTCGAGGCCTTTGTTCCATTCGTCAAAGAACTCGCGGTCATTGTCACGCGCGGACGCGACGGCGCGACAGCGGTTTATCCCGTCGTGGAAACCGTTCAGCGTAATCACGTCTGTCATCTCGTCAAAGCGCCCGCGCAGATTCCCGATGAACTGTCCAAGCGCGCGGCGGCCTTGGCAAAGCGCGCCGTCGAAGCCGTCGCGGGCGTGGGCAGTTTTGGCGTGGAGATGTTTTTGTCTGCTGACGGCGAACTCGTCATCAACGAGCTTGCTCCGCGTGTCCACAATTCAGGTCATTACACCATCGAGGCGTGCGGCTGCTCGCAATTTGAGAATCACGTTCGCGCGGTCCTCGGCTGGCCGCTTGGGAATCCGCTGATGGTCGCGCCGGCGGCGGTGATGGTGAATTTGCTCGGCACGGAAAAAACTTCCGGCCAGGCGCGCGGTCTGGATTCGGTGCTGCGGATGAAAGGCGCACGGGTGCATCTTTACGGAAAAATGATGAGCGGCCCGGGCCGAAAGATGGGTCACATCACAGTTTTGGAACAGTCGGTGGAAGAAGCGCAGGCGATCGCCGAGTGCGCGGCCAAGAACATTTATTTCGGAGAACAATCATGAAAGAAAATATCACGCCGCTGGTCGGCATCATCATGGGCAGCGATTCGGATTGGCCGACGATGGAGGCTGCGTATCAAGTCTGTTGCGAATTCAAAATTGCCTGTGAAGTGCGTGTCGTCTCCGCGCATCGCACGCCGGACGACATGGCGCGCTACGCGAAGTCAGCGCACAAGCGTGGGTTGCGCGTGATCATCGCCGGCGCGGGTGGCGCGGCGCATCTGCCGGGGATGGTCGCGAGCCTCACGCCGTTGCCGGTCATTGGCGTGCCGGTGGAGAGCAAGAGTTTGAAGGGACTGGATTCGCTGCTGTCGATTGTGCAAATGCCCGGCGGCATTCCGGTTGCGACGGTTGCCATCGGCGGCGCAAAGAACGCTGGACTGCTGGCGGTTTCGATTCTGGGCGCGGGCGATGAGAAAATCCGTTCGCAGGTTTTAAATTTCAAATCGAAACTGGCGATGGAATCGCGCGCGCGGGGAAAGCGGTTGCAGTCGAAACTGGACGGGAAAAAAGGCGCGGCTGGTTCCGTGCCCTGAGCACATTTCTCCTTGCGGATCCGCTGGATGAGCGGGCCGCTGGACAAGATCACCCTTGAGCAGGCGGTGTCGCCGAGGCGTTGCGGTCAGTTGGTCGCGCGCCGCTTTGGTGTGCTTGATGGATCCTGTTTTTCTCTTCTGATTTCGAATCTTTTGGATCTGAGCGATCCGTCCAGTCCCTCTTCTGGTTTCAAGGAGCCTTGCCTCGCAGCTGGCCCGTTTTTCACCGGTTGAAAGCTTCGTTTGGGGTGAAGACCCAATGTTCCGGCAGGCCTGCCTTAGTATGGTGCTTTCGATCGGGAAAAGGTAGGTCTAACCAAGCCAGAACAAAGGATGATTCAACTCATGAAGCAGCAATCCATAAAACGCGATCGCTATGACCACGAGATTCTCCTGCTACAGGGCGGCGGCGCTTTGGGCTCCTACCACGCCGGGGTTTACGAAGCTCTGGCCGAGGCCGGCATGATGCCCACCTGGGTGGTCGGCATTTCAATTGGAGCGATCAACTCCGCGCTCATTGCAGGCAATCCGCCAGAGCGCCGTGTTGAACGATTGCGCGAATTTTGGCACCGCGTCTCCGCCTACGCCCCGCTGACACTCCCATCCGTGCTCGACCCGATTCGGCCCGTTGTGGATCGCCTGAGTTTCCTGATTGGTGCGATGTGTGGCATTCCAGGATTTTTCGCGCCACGCCTGCCATCGCCGATGATGGTTCCTGCGGCATCTCCCAACCAGCTCAGCTTCTACGACACCTCGCCACTGGAAGCCACGCTGGAGGAGCTTGTGGATTTCGACCTGATCAATTCAGGCAAGATGCGTTTGTCCCTTGGGGCCACGAACGTGCGCACGGGCCAGTCAAAGTATTTCGATACACGCGACACCCGGATTACCGCGAAGCATGTATTGGCCAGCGGTGCGTTGCCACCGGCCTTTCCGGCAGTTGAGATCGATGGCGAGCAGTATTGGGACGGCGGCCTGGTCTCCAACACGCCAATCACTTATGTCTGGGACCAAAAGCCATTGACCACGGCCTTGCTCGTGCAGGTCAACCTCTTTCCAAACAAGGGTGAGAAACCGCATGACATGATCGAGGTCATGGAGCGCATCAAGGACATCCAGTATTCCAGCAAGCAGCGGTTCAGCACAGAGCAGCTCAGTGAAATCGGCCACCTTCGCGCTGCGATCGGACGATTGATGGCCAAAATGCCGCCGCATCTGAAGGACAATCCCGACATCAAGCGGATCGCTACGCAATACGACAACCGTGAGTGGACCATCGCATTTTTGACCGATACCTATCGTTCGCGGGCGGGACAGTGGAAGGACGCGGAGTTTTCTCGTGCGACAGTCAACGAGCGTTGGGCTGGGGGGGTGGAGGCCATTCACCGTTCGCTGGCGAATCGCGCGTGGACATCTCCTTCAGCGGAGATCCCGGGTGTCCGTGTTTACGAACTCCCGCCGGCGACGCCCGCGGAAGAATCGACGTCGGAGGAAGAGTCAACGTCCGAGGAAGATCTGAGTTCCGTGAATGGGAACGGAGATGGAAAGCAAAAGCGCCCGAGTCGACGATCCCGGCCGTCCCGTCGGAAACGCGCGTCCCGTTCTGGATTCACCTCGCGTTCGGCGTTGTCATCGGTGCGCTAATCCACACTCTAAAAAGCTTATGAACTTTGCCCGGAAATATCTCAGGGTTTCTGGAGGGTCAGTGTGGGGAGTCATTGCCGTGTTGCCGTTCCTGCTTTTCACGCAGGGACGGGTGCAGGCGCAGACGACTCCGGAATCGCCGAGTGAAGCGCAGCAGCGAGATCGTATTGCGCGCCAATTGCAGGAAGTGCAGTCGATGAAGAAAGACCTGCAGCGGCAGCTTGGCGATTTCGATGCGCGGATTCGGGCGCTGGAAATTGAACTGGGCGCGTCCCATCCTGCAGTTGAAGTCGCTGCACCACCGATCGCAGTCACTAACCAGCTGGCAGCGGCGGTCACGAATTCCTATCCGGCGGATTCCAAAGTTTCGGCTGAGCGATGGAATTGGGGCGGCTATGAACCTGGAAAAGGATTCGTGCTGGCGCGCGGGCCGCTCGGAGAACTGGGTTTCGGCGTTCTGGGTTACCTGCGTTACCTCAACAAACGTGGAATTGATCCGACCTACACGGACGCATTTGGGCGCACCCACGATGTCCAGCAACGCCAGGACTTCCAGTTGAACCGGGAGCAAATCATGTTTCGGGGATGGTTGTTTGACGAGCGGTTTGACTATCAGTTCTGGGTCTGGACGCAAAACAGTTCCATGGGCGAGCAAACGCAGATCAACGTTGGGGGAAACGCGATCTACGAGTTTTATGAATGGCTGAATTTGCGGGGCGGTATTTTTTCAGTTCCGACAACGCGCAGCACCAGTCAGACCTTCCCGAACTGGATTAAAATTGATCACCGCACCATGGCCGATGAGTACTTCCGGGGTTCCTACTCGACGGGGCTCATGCTCGAAGGGAAGTTTGGCCCTCCTCGCCTGCAATACAAATTGGCGCTGGTCAACAATCTCAGCACGCTGGGTGTCAGCGGTGCCCAGTTGGACAACAAACTGGATACCGTTGCGGCCGCCCTTTGGTGGCTGCCGACCACCGGAGAATTCGGGCCCGGTATCGGATTTGGCGACTATGAAGAACACAAGGAACTGGCGACGCTCTTTGGTGTCCATTACACGCACAGCACTGAATCCGCGCAATCTCAGCCGCAGGAAAACGGTTTCGAGAACACTCAGTTCTTTCTTTCAGACGGCACGCTCATCTTCAGCCCTGACCCGTTCAATACGGGAGGCGACGTCAAGCAGCTTCGCTATCAAATGGTGGACCTGGAGGCGGGATTCAAGTGGAAGGGCTGGTCGCTCGAAGGCGAATATTACTTCCGACGATTGGATGACTTCCGAGTGAGCGGGAACATCCCTGTGGACCACGTTTTTGACCATGGGTTCCAGGTGCAAGCGTCAAAGATGCTCATTTCAAAAACGTTGCAGGCCTACGTTGCACCCTCGAAAGTTTTCGGCAAATACGGCGACCCTTGGGAGCTGGGACTTGGCATGACCTTGTTTCCTTTTCACCGTAAGGAAATGCGGATGAATTTCCAGGCTCTTTACGAATCCCAGGCACCGGCTGGAAACATTGCGCTGCCATTCTCGCCAGGTAATCGGGGCTGGATCTACACGGTGGACGTGGGTGTCTGGTTCTAACTCCGCCCGCTCCCGGAGTCAGCACGATTGTGAACTCCAAAGCAACAGCGACTCAGAGGCTGCTTCAGGAACCCGCTGATTTCTCGCTGGTGTTGGGAGGCCCGCTCTTTCAGCTCTATCGTCGGGGACGCCTGAGCGGGGACGCTCTGGAACTGTTGCGCCGCCGGGTGGTGGTGATCTGTCTGTTCGCCTGGCTGCCGCTGCTGGTGCTCGCAATATTCGAAGGACGCGCTTGGGGCGACGCGGTTCAAGTGCCGTTCCTGTGGGATGTGCATGCCCAAGCACGGTTTCTCGTCACGCTGCCTTTGTTCATCGTGGCGGAACTGGTGGTGCATCAACGAATGCGGCCGGCCGTGCGGGAGTTTATCGAGCGCGGACTGGTGCCGGAGGCGGCGCGTCTCAGGTTTGATGCCGCGATCGCTTCGGCTATGCGATTGCGTAATTCCGTGGTGGCGGAACTGCTGCTGCTGGCCTTCGTCTATGCGGTGGGCGTGATGGTGGTCTGGCGAACGCATGCGGCCTTGAAGGTTGCCACCTGGTATGCCCTGCCGGACCAAGGGACGCTGCATCCCACACTGGCCGGATGGTGGTTAATGGCGGTCAGTCTGCCGCTGTTCCAATTCATCTTCCTGCGCTGGTACTTCCGACTCTTCATCTGGGCGCGGTTCCTGTGGCAGGTGGCCCGTATCGACCTGTACCTCGTGCCGACACATCCCGACCGCGCGGGCGGGCTGGGCTTCCTTTCCGTCGCCACGCTCGGTTTTGCACCGCTCCTGCTCGGTCAAGGCGCGCTGCTGTCCGGCTTGCTGGCCAACCGCATTTTTTTCACGGGCGCCAGGTTGGTGGAATTCAAGATCGAGCTGCTGTTTGCCGTGGTGCTGCTGCAATTCGTTGTGTTGGGACCGTTGCTGGTCTTTTTACCGCAGCTGGCCCGCGCCCGGCGGAAGGGCCTGCGGGAATACGGCGCTCTGGCCAGCCGGTATGTGCATGAATTTGACGATAAATGGCAGCGCGGCGGCGCCGCTCGATCTGAGGTGCTGCTGGGCAGTCCGGATTTGCAATCTTTGGCCGATCTTGGGCACAGCTTCGGCATGGTGCGGGGCATGAGGCTGGCGCCTTTTGGCAAGGATACCCTGATCCTTCTGACGGGGACGATCCTGGTGCCGGTGCTGCCGTTGACGCTGACGCTGATCTCGTTGGACGAGTTGCTCGATCAGTTTTTGAAGGCGCT
>JBQCEJ010000216.1:0-2356 GCA_051960355.1 Verrucomicrobiota bacterium
AACAGGTCGCGGCCAAAAAACATCGTGTCATACGGGCGGCCAATCAGGCCGAGCACGGTGGGCGCGACATCCAGGGAGCAGCCGAGTTGGCCAATGCGCGTGGGCGCTTTGACGACGGCTGGGCCAAGGATGACCAGCGGAATTTCGTAGGAGAAAATCGGGATTTCCTGAGCGCCGTAAACACGGGCGCCGTGATCAGCCACCACCACAAATACGGTGTTGGTCCAGAACGCTTCCTTCTTCGCGGCCTGGAAAAACTGACCGAGACACCAGTCCGCATATTTGACTGCGTTAGGGCGTTTGTGTCGAGCCGGGTCTTCCGGGATTCGTCCAGTGGGATAGGTGTAAGGCTTGTGGTTTGAGACCGACATGATCGTGCCGAGGAACGGCTTTCCGGTGGCATTGAGCGCGCGGAATTCTTCAATGCCACGGGCGTACACCTCTTCATCGCAAACTCCCCAGATGGTGGCGAAATGCGGATCTTTGAAATCTTTCTGCTCGATGAACCGATCCCAGCCATTTGGCAACGCATATGAACGCATGCCGTCGAAGAGTCCGCGGCCACCGTAAAGAAACACGCTGCTGTAGCCGTCGCGCTTGAGAACCCGGGCGATCGTTTCCACGTTCTCTGAGCGATCCCGCTTCACAATGGAATCGCCGGGCAGCGGAGGAAATGACGAGAATACGCCTTCAAATCCGCGCACTGTGCGATTTCCGGAAGCGTAAATGTTTGTGAAGAATAAACCTTCTTCGGTGGCGAGTTTGTCCATCTCGGGCGTGAGCGTTTTCGGGCGGCCGAGCGAACCCCAGAATTCCGAACCCAACGCTTCCTCCAGCAGGATAATCACGTTCAAGCGAGGCCGCGTCGAATCGCCAGCCACCTTGCGTCGAATGCTGTATTGATCGCCGACAAATTCCGCTTTCGGACTGGCGAGGAGTTTGCGCGTGCGGGCAAAGGCTTCATCGCGGGCAACCGTGCGGTAAAACGCCGAGTAATCGAGATTGTGCGTCCAGGCGGCATTGGCGAAGGAAATGGAACCGTTGTCGGCAATTTCGTTCAGCGTCCGGTCTTTGCTGAAATGTGTGCCCTGAAAAGGAATCGTGTAGAGGAGCGCAAGGCTGAGCGCAGCGACGACTGCAAAATTCAGAAACCGCGTTCGTGTCGGCACCGGTTCGTTCCACATGGGTCGAAAGTAACGGAACACCGGGATCACCCAGGCGAGACTGATAACACCGCAAATAAACAGGATGGTATAAAGCGGATAGGAATCGCGGATATTGCCGACGACCTCAGTGGGATAAAGCAGATAGTCCACCGCCACGGTGTTGAATCGCGACTGAAATTCCTCGAAGAAATAATACTCGGTGAAGTAGAGGAAAACCTGCACAAACCAAAACAGAAAAGCTGCCGAGATGAACGCCCATCGATGCCATCGCCGGCCAAACCAGCCGTTGCGAATGATCCACAGCCAGAAAAGCAATGGCAGCGTCGTCAGGAGCGTCACCGCGAGATCCTGGTGCAAGCCAACCAGAAATGCCTCCACAGCTTTGCCTGCTGTCACTGGCGCCTGATGGCCGAATTTGACAAACAGCACCAGTCGCAAAATGAAGAGCGCCCCGAGCAATGAAGCCAGGACGAACCCGGCAAAAGCGTAACGGGATTTTTTCCAACTCGATGGGCTCGAACTAAAAGTCTTCGTCATAAATGAATAGACCACTGTGCTCACGCTTCCACCTTGATTCAAGCCCGGAACGCGATGGTGCGAAGCACACGATTGACAGGCGCAGAAGCTTCCGCCCGCGAAGTGACGTTTTGGAGAGTGCACCTGAAGAGCGTGACACCGCAGTCCAGGGTGGCTATGGGTTCGCCTTTCTGGAAACGATCAGAACAGGAACGAGGGCTCGTCCTGAAGTTATTTCACGGCGAGGTTTCCGCCGGCCAAGGTTTCGCGAACCATGCGTTGCACTTCGTAGGGTGTCCAAACGTTGCTCTTCCAGAGATGCATGAGACGGCCCTCCGGGCTAATCAGCGCCGTGCGCAGATCGTGCGAAATAAGGCCGTTCTCCCGAACGTAATACAAGCCCATCAGTCCGGCCACGAACTCGATCTGGCCGGCGTCACCGGTGGCAAAAGTCCAGTCCTTCTCGTTCGCTTCATAGCGCGACGCGTATTCCTTCAACACCGCCGGCCGATCGAACTCCGGATCCATGCTGACACTCAATAATTGAAACCGATTGGTGAACTCCGCGCTCAGGCGCTTTTCCAATTGGGAGAAATTCTTGGACATCAACGGACAAAAATTCGGGAGCGGACAGCGAGTGTAAATAAACGTCAACAGGACTGCCTTGCCGCGGA
>JBQCEJ010000217.1:0-12748 GCA_051960355.1 Verrucomicrobiota bacterium
GTGAACCGCTGCGTGTTCGATATTACGAGCAAACCGCCGGGAACCATCGAGTGGGAATAACCGGCGGTTGAGTCTTGCTGGCCAGCGGATGGAATCCAATCGCAGGGGGCGTCGGCGCAAGCCTCGCGACGAAGCTGAAAAAAGAGTAGCCGCAGCTTCCTGAGCGGATCGGTTGTGTTCGTGAACGGCTCATTCTCGAAGCGGTGCTGAATCATTCCACGCACTTTGCAACAATCATCTTTGCGCAAAGTCAACTGGGTCAGGTTTCTAATTGAAGACAGAATCGCTCCACTGCAAAATCACGTCGAATGAACTTGTTGCGGACAAACGACACGGTGCAATCGCCAATGGTTTTGGCGAACGTTTGACCTGTTTGCCTGCTGAAAGTTCAAACCCCGATACCCAATGCCCTACAGAACGACTCAACTAGCGAAATCCACTTCACTCATCATCACCCTTTCCATCCTCACGGCCGCCCAGCACGCTTCCGCGATCGAAAACGTACCGCACGCCCCGTTCGCGGAATGGGCCAACGTGCCTGAGCGCGGCCAGCTCATCACCCGCTTGACGTATCAGGAATCCGAGGCTTACTCGTTCTGGGCCGGCACCGAGCGCCATCGCTCCGATTGGGAGAAAAACGGCGAGCATTACGGGATCGATGTGAATCAGGGCTATGTGACTTTCCAATACGGATTGAACGAACAGTGGGCCGCCGATCTGAGCCTCGGCTACACCACTGTCGGCTGGCGATACTTTTCAAATTTCTCAACCGACGGCGCCTCGGAATCCACTTCAGGCCTGATGGATACTTCATTTGGAATTCGCTATCAGATTTTCAAGGAAGGCGGTGACAGCGAACGTCCGTGGTTGCCCACACTAGCGTTCCGCGCGGGTGCTGTCATACCCGGGACATTTGACGAACATTTCCCCTTCGCACCCGGAAATAGTTCGACCGCAATCGAACCCGAACTGCTGGCGCGAAAGCATTTCGGCTGGGAAGGGCTCGGCGCCTACGCTGACGCTCTCTTTCGTTGGAATCATACCGCCGCCAATGATCAATACATCGTCTCGTGCGGCTTGCTTCAGGAAATCCAGCGCTGGGAATTGAATGCCGGCTATCGTCACCTCGGTAGCGTGAACGGCGACGCGATCAGTTACGATTCAGCCACCCGCGCAGTCGATTATCCCCGTGCGCTGCGTGAAAATCAGGATTCGATCGAAGCCGGGTTCAGCTATCAGGCGCGGAAATGGCCCATCAAATCAGGCTTCTACTCGCGAACCGTTGTCAACGGAGCCAACACGGACCGGAAATTCTGGCTTGGCGCGTTCATCGAAGTGCCCTTGAGCCTGACCAAAGCGGACTAGTTTCGGTTTTCCAGCGGCCCAGTACGCTGGCGACTAGTGCAGACGCTTCTAAATTTCTGATTACCACCGTGGCTTCAACCCGGTGATAATGTCGTGCAATGAAACCCCAGCCGTTTAACGGCCCCCGCCGCAACACAAAGCCGTAGAAACGGCTGGGGATCGGGCCAGTCGCATTGTTCACCGGGCTAAAGCCTCGGTGCTAATGAAAATGCGCGGAAATCGAAGATTCTAGATGCGTTTGCCCTGCGCTGGCGGACCAGTTGCTTGACGCTGATCGCTTCGCCTGCGAGGTTTCAGCGCTTGACGCAAACTGTGGAACGGCGAGCGGCAGACAATCTGTTTGCTCGCGTTACGGAAACTCCGGCGGTGCAATCCTTGGTGCAGCGCCTGGAGAATGGCGACCCGCTGTCTTGTTCCGGAACCAGCGTCGCGGCTCAACCGTTCGTAGCAGCTCTGCTTCGAACCCATTTCCCGGATCGGCCGATCGTAGTGGTGGCCGAAAGCCTGAAGACGCAGGAAAGTTTTCAGCAGGACATCGAAACATGGTTGCGCCTGGCCGCTTCGGCTTCATTTTCCAAATCCGAAACGTCACCTTCTCAGACAGCGCCGCACTCACCTCTGCTCTTTTACCCGGCTTGGGAAATCCTCCCGCACGAGGCCAAACTTCCGCACGCCGATGTCATCAGCGATCGACTGGACAGCCTGATTCAGCTCAGCGCGCATTCAGCTCCCCCATCACAGGCGCCACTCGTCGTCACCAACATCGTTGCGCTTCTACAACGCACCTTTGCACCCCAAGCCATTCGCGATCGCACACGCTCGTTGAAGCGCGGCGATCGCATCGATCCGCTGGATCTGGTCGAATGGCTGGAAGATCAAGGCTACGAGCCCGAAGCGCAGGTGACGCAAAAAGGCGAAATCGCTTTGCGCGGCGGCATCCTGGACGTTTTTCCACTCACCAGTGCCTGTCCCGTTCGACTGGAATTTTTCGGTGACGAACTGGAATCGCTGCGACACTTCGATCCGTTCACACAAATCTCGCGCGACGAAATCCCCAGAATCACCATTCCGCCCGGCGGCGAATTGGGAATTCTCAAAAAGCTTTCCGGCACGGCGTCCGCGTTTGGCGAGCCGGTCGAGAATACAATCGTCGAATCCTCGGGCTTTGCTTCAAACCTCGCCACCCTACTGGATTATCTGCCTGCCAAAACGATCTTCCTTTTGTGCGAGCCCGAACTGTTGGGCCAACGCGCTGACGAATACGCAGCACAGGTCAACGCGAACGATCCATTCTTTGTTTCCTGGACCGAGTTCCACTCGCAAATCGCGCAACGTGGGATGACTTCCGTTTCATTGACCGAAAGTGATCTGAGCAGCGAGGGAGAACTGGAGTCGTCGCCAGCCCGCTCACTTGCTGAGCCGCTCGAACTTTCATCTCTGGACGCTTATCGACCGTTGGTTCAGCGCGTGACGGAACCGCAGATTGCGGAAGTGCAACGCCGCCAATTTTTTCAGCAACTGCATCGCTGGTTGCGCCAGGATTACGCGGTTCACGTGTTCTGCAATAACGACGGCGAGCAGCAACGATTTGAGGAAATCTGGAAGGAATATGGTTTGCAAATCCCCGGGCCGGAACGTTCCACGCAGGAGGATTCACGCTCCTTGCAGATTCATCTCGGCTCACTCGCTCGCGGGTTCATCTGCAACGCCGCGCAATCGGTTGTGGTCACGGACGCAGAGATTTTCGGGCGCTACAAAGTTCAGCGGCCGCGTCGGCTCAAATCACCTCACGCGCTGGCGGCCCGTTCCGCACTCGACATCGACTTTACGGAATTGGAAGAAGGCGATCTGGTTGTCCACGTGCAGCACGGCGTTGGGCGATTTCTGGGATTGAAAGTCTTGCCCGCCGGCGTCGGCACAAAGCCAACCGATCAAGCCAAGGCCGCTTCAGGCACCGAATGTCTGGTCATCGAATATGCCGCGAGCGATCCGGCTCAAGCGCCGCCAAAACTCTACGTGCCAGTAACCGAAGCGCACCTGGTCAGCAAATATGTTGGCGCGGGGAAAATTCGTCCGCCGCTGAACACTCTCGGCGGCACGCGCTGGCACAAGGCCAAAGAGCAAGCCGAGCGCGCCGTTCGTGACGTCGCCGCCGAACTGCTCACGATCCAGGCCGCGCGGGAAAGTCAGGCCGGGCACGCGTTCAAGCCGGACACGGCGTGGCAACGCGAGTTTGAAGGTTCCTTCGTTTACGAGGAAACTCCGGACCAGTTGCGCGCCATTCAGGAAACGAAAACCGACATGGAACGCCCCAAGCCCATGGATCGCCTCATCTGCGGCGACGTCGGTTTTGGCAAGACGGAAGTAGCGATTCGCGCCGCTTTCAAAGCTGTGATGGACGGGCGTCAGGTGGCTGTGCTGGTGCCGACCACTGTTCTCGCGCAACAGCATTTCAATACGTTTCGCGATCGCATGGCCGATTATCCGATCCGCGTTGAACTGCTCTCGCGCTTCCGCACGCGTCGCGAACAGCAGCGCGTGGTGCAGAATCTGGCCGATGGCGCGGTGGACATTGTCGTGGGCACCCATCGGTTGGTGCAGAGCGACATCGTGTTCAAGGATCTGGGCCTGGTAATCATCGATGAAGAGCAGCGCTTCGGCGTCTTGCACAAGGAGAAATTCAAAATACTCCGCAAGCTCGTTGACGTGCTAACCCTGAGCGCCACGCCGATTCCGCGAACTCTTTACCTGGCCTTGACCGGCGCACGCGACATGAGCGCGATTCAAACGCCGCCGCACGATCGGTTGCCGGTTGAAACGATTGTCACGCAATACGACGAACGTCTGATCCGCGATGCGATCCAGCGCGAACTCAACCGCGGCGGGCAGGTTTTCTTTTTGCACAATCGCGTGATGACGATTCACACGATGGAGCAGAAGCTGCGCATGCTGGTTCCGAATGCCCGAATTGCCGTCGGGCACGGACAGATGGATGCGGACGATCTGGAACAGGTGATGACGACTTTCATCAATGGTGAAGCAGACATACTGCTCTCCACCACGATTATCGAAAGCGGCCTCGATATCCCCAACGCGAACACGATCATCATTGATCGCGCGGATCGCTTCGGCTTGAGCGATTTGTATCAACTGCGCGGACGCGTCGGACGTTACAAGCATCAGGCTTACGCTTACCTGCTGCTGCCGCGCCACGCCGGACTGTTGAACGACGTTCGCAAGCGGATCACGGCGATCAAACAATATTCAACGCTCGGCAGCGGATTCAAAATCGCCATGCGCGATCTGGAAATTCGCGGTGCCGGCAATCTGCTGGGCTCGGAACAAAGCGGGCACATCACCGCCGTCGGGTTTGATCTTTATTGTCAGTTGCTTAAGCAAAGCGTTGCCGCGTTGAAAGGTGAAAAAGTGAAGCCGCGAGTCGAAGTCAGTGTGCGGCTCGATTTTTTGGACACCAATCCGACCGGCGAAAGCACTGATGAAAAATCTGAACCGCCCAGAATGAAATCAAGCGGCGCTCTCAAAGCATCGTCTGGCGCGAACCACTCGCCAGTCGCCGCCCTGCCCTTGGCGTATGTTCCCGAACCGCAGCACCGCATCGATATTTACCGCAAACTGGCACAGGCCACGGACAAGGCGGCCTTGGACGCGTTGATCAAGGAATTGCGGGATCGCTTCGGACCTGTTCCAGCACCGGTGGAATTGCTGTTGCAAATTGCTGAGTTGAAAGGTCTGGCTGCCGAACGCGGGATCACGGTCGTTGAAGTAAAGGAAGACAAGCTGATGCTGACCCGCGCGGGCGATTACATCATGGTCGGCGGGAAATTTCCGCGCCTGAGCCGCAAAGAGGCGAAGGCGCGTTTGAAAGAGATCAAGCGCTTGCTGTTGTCAGTTTAAGCGCGCTATTGATTAACGACTTTGACCTGACCAGTCGTCGCATCGTAAACGATTTGCTTTCCGTAAGGCGCAGCCGGAATTTTCCCAAGAAATTTCTCCTGGACTAACTCGTTGAGATCTTTGGGGTAGCGACCGTGTTCGGTCTGGAACAACTGAATTGCTGAGTTGATAGACGCGACGTCCACCGTTTTGACCGCCAACTGTTGGGCTTTGCCAACTGCTCCCAGATAATCCACCGGCGCGGTCAGCGGATTGGAGGAGGCGTTGGTTTCTCCGGACGTTGATTTGGATTTACCGTCGCCGCAACCTGAGACCAAAGCCAGCGCGACGATCGGAAGCAGGAAACGTATTTTCATGAAAGCAGCTTAGCTTCAATTCCCGAAAAACCAAGTGTCCCGTTGAACCCTTTGAAGACGAAAAAAGCCGGGCAATTCCTTGCCCGGCGTGAATCGATATTCCCAAATTGGAAATAGCTTACGGAGCTGCAGGGGTGTTCGTCGCCGGAACTTCAGCCGGAGGCGTGGTCGTGTCGGCTTGCTTTTCGCAACCGGTCACAACTGACCCGATAACCAGACCCAATAGTACCATTAGGGATAATGTCCTTTTCATAGTGGCGCTAACTTTTATCAAATCCAAAAAAAGCACAAGTACAAATTCACCTACCATCGCTCGCGATAACCAAGCGACGGGCCAGCCGAATCAGTTCCAAATCCTCGGCCAGATTGCCAAACCGGAAATCCGGCAGCCCGCTTTGTTGCTGCCCAAGCAGTTCGCCCGGACCGCGCAGTTTCAAATCCGCCTCCGCAATCTGGAAGCCATCGGACGTCTCTTCCAACACCTTCAACCGTTGCAAGGCTTCCGGATTTTTGGCTCCGGAAACTAGAATGCAGTAGGAATCATGCGCTCCACGGCCAATCCGCCCGCGCAACTGGTGCAGCTGCGCCAACCCGAATTGCTCCGCATTCTCAATCAGCATCACGGTCGCATTGGGCACATCCACACCCACTTCGATCAGCGAGGTCGCCAGCAAGACTTGAATGCGATTGGCCCGGAACGCCGCCATGACTTGCTCCTTTTCCTTCGCCTTCAGTTGCCCATGCAGCAGGCCAATCTGAAACGGCGCGAAGGCCCGCGTCAGGTTCTCGAATTCTTTGGCGACGGCCTTTACCTCTTTGGTGCCGGTGTCTTCCACACGCGGATAAACAACGTAGGCCTGACGTCCCTCGCTCAATTTCTCACGCACAAACGCGCTGACCTTCGGCAAGGTGTCGGCCGTGCGCAGAAACGTCTTGATACGACCTCGCCCCGGCGGCAATGCGTCAATCGTGGAAACATCCAGCTCGCCGTAGAGCGTCAAGCCGAGCGTGCGTGGAATCGGCGTCGCGGTCATGACCAGCAAATGCGGGTAACGTCCCTTGCGCAAAAGTTGTTCGCGTTGCGTCACGCCGAACTTGTGTTGCTCGTCGATAATGACGAGACCGAGATTGGGCAACTCAAAGCTCTCCGTCAGCAAGGCGTGCGTGCCGATCACCACATGCGGCGCGCGGGGCTTTGCATGGTTCACGTCGACGTCCGCCAAAGTCTTTCGACTCCCGGTCTGCATTTCAACGCTGATGCCCAACGGCGTCAACCAAGCCGTGAAATTTCGGAAATGTTGATCGGCGAGAATCTCGGTGGGCGCCATCAAAGCCACGTTGAAACCGCTTTCAATCGCCATCAGCACAGCGCACGCGGAAACCACGGTTTTGCCCGAACCCACGTCGCCCTGCAACAGACGCCGCATCGGATGCGCCCCGCGCATGTCGGTGCGAATCTCGCGCAGCACCGTGGTTTGGGCGTCGGTCAGCTTGAAACCTAGTGCCGCCAGGAATGGTTTGATCAGTCGATTATCACCGCCGCAAGGCAGCGCCCGCGCTTTGACTTCAAACGATTTTCGACGACGCTGAAGATGGCGCTGCAGTTCCACAAACTCGTCCAGCGCCAGGCGTTGACGGGCGATTTCGACATCTTCCAAAGCTTCCGGAAAATGCAGCATGTGAACCGCATTGGCGCGCGCTGGAAGGATGGCTTCCGGTTTCAAACGCGCGTGATCGGCCGGCCATTGCCACGGATCGACAATCTTGGTTTCAAACTGCCCCAGCGTGCGCCAGATCAATCCGCGCAACCAGCGTTGCGGCAGGCCTTCGGTCAACGGATAGACCGGCGTGATCCGGTTGAAGTGAATGAAATTTTCTTCACCGGGTTCCACCACTTCGGTCTCCGGATGATCCATGGTGCGCGGCTTGAGCTGCAACGGCTTTCCGTAAACGACCACTTCATCGCCGGTTTTGAAATACCGCTCCATGAAAGGCAAGTTCCACCAACGACAATGCAGTCGCGCGGTGCCATCGTCGAGAATCAGCTCGAACACGGATTTCTGGCCGCCGCGAAAACGTTTGAGTCCGAGCGCAATCACCGTTCCCCGTGTGGTGGCAGCCACATCCAGTTTGAGTTCTGCGATCGGGCGAAAATGACGGCGATCTTCATAACGCCGCGGACGATGCAACAGCAGGTCTTCGATCGTGAAAATTTTAAGGCGCGCCAACTGCGCCGCCCGCTCCGCGCCAATGCCCCACAAAGAAGTCGCCGGCTGGACGAGTGGTGAAGGTGATGCGTTCGCGGGAGCAGCCGTCATTGCGGGCACGATACAAATGGCGTCAGCGGGCTTCAACGGGAAAGCTTTGGCTGAAACTAGATTTCAAAAACTGTCACTTCCGGACGGCAGTTGAAACGAATCGGCACCGGAAACCAGCCGATGCCCGGATTCACATAGAGCGGCCCAGCCGCCGTTTGAAACATGCCCATATCATATTCATCGACACCAAACGGAAGCATGATTGGACCGAAAAAAGGAAAGCGCACCTGCCCACCATGAGAATGTCCAGCGAGCACGAGGTCAAATTTCTGCTCGCCAAACTTTTTGGCCCACGCCGGATAGTGCATCAGCAGAATATTCTTCGCACCCGTTTGCAGCGGCATCGTTGCTTGCTGCTGGCTGCGGCAACTTGCGCCCAACAAATTGATTTTCCCGCCTGCGATCACCTGTTGCTCATCCATCAGCCAGGCGCCACCCGTCGCCGCGAAGCCTGTGGCGAATTCGCCGAACGACGCGCGGCTCCAGTAATCGTGATTGCCCGGCACGGCGTACACCGGCGATTTGATTCCGGAAATCATTTCCAGCGCCTCCGGCAGAAATCGGGTTTCCTCGATCAGATCGCCCGTGAAACAGACAAAATCCGGCGAAAAGGAATTGATCGTTTTCACCAGTGACAACGCATATTCGCGATCGCCTTTGTAATGCAGATCGGTGAAATGAACAAAGCGATGCGTGGGTTTGCCGTCCGAAAGCCGCAGCTTTTTCACCTTCAACCAATCCGGTTCCATCCATCGGGCATCGGTTATAATCGCGCCTGGAATTGCCAGCGAGGCTGCCAGCAGAAACCGGCGCCGGGAGATTTTGGTCAGCTTCATTCGGGTCCGTTCGACTTTGAAGTTAGGCCCCGACCAGAAGGATGGCAAGCAGTGCTCTGGAACGAAACCGCGACTGCATCAACTTCGATTCAGCGAACAATCAGAACCTGCAACGCTTCGAAAAGCGCGAGCGCATCGACCTGGTGCATGGATTTGCCGTTCGGCGTGACCACGCCAAAACCATCCCCATAAGCCGGACCGTTCGCCACACAGGCGTCAGTGAGGCATTCGTGCAATTGCCTGGCGGCGGCGGCAATCACCGCAGGGCGGTCGCCATCGACCTCATACTTCCAGCCCACCAGCTTCGCTTTGGGAAACCAGTCGCGCAGGCTGGAAATGATCTTCGGTGTCGGCACTAACTCGGCCAATAGCGTTCCCTGCCGAGTGGAAACCTTGCCGGACTTGATCTCAGTCAACTCGCCTTGAGCCGAACGCTGCCAGATTTTTCCAAAAGAAAAATCACTCACCGCCGCCGCGTGGAAAATAGCATCCACCCGCGGCCCGGCCTGCGCCTGCAACCAGTCCAGAAGATCGCCTGTCGTGGTGAAAGTTTCGACGCGGTTGACGCGACGTTCCCCTGCGTAGCTCGCCTGTTCACCGACCAACAATGTGACATCGTGCCCTTGCGCCGTCAGAAAATTGGCAAGCTCTGTCCCAAGTCGGCCCGTGGAAAAATTGGTCAGGCGTCTCACTTTGTCCAATGGCTCGTAAGTGGGCCCGGCGGTGACGATACAGTTCATAAATCAATACATTCGGAGAAGCATTCGAGTTGCCAAGCTTTTTTCAAACAGACACTTGCTCCGCTCGGAACAACCGTGGCAGCTTCTGCGCGTGAGCAAAATTGTCGGCATCGATCTCGGCACAACCAATTCTCTCGTGGCCACTGTGGATTCTGGCATTCCGCTGGTCATTGCGGATTCCGAAGGCCGTCGGCTCACGCCCTCAGTGGTTCATTTTCCCGGGCCTGACACCGCACCGGTCGTGGGCCATTCCGCCAACCGCATTCGACTCATCCGACCGCACGAAACCGTTTACTCGGTCAAACGCTTCATGGGCCGGCGCGGAAACGACGTCTCACACGAAGAAATGCTGGTCACGTATCCAGTCGAAGGCACCGGCGGCGGCCCGGTCACGATTCCCATCCACGGTCGCGCGTACACGCCGGAAGAAATTTCCGCCGAAGTTCTCAAGAAACTCAAAGCCGACGCGGAACGTTACTTCGGCGAAACCATCACCGGCGCCGTCATCACCGTTCCGGCTTACTTCAATGACGCCCAACGCAACGCCACCAAAAAGGCCGGCGAACTCGCGGGGTTTACAGTCGAACGCATTGTCAACGAGCCGACCGCGGCCGCGCTGGCGTACGGACTGAATCGGTTGCATGAGCAGGCGAAAATTGCGGTTTACGATCTTGGAGGCGGCACCTTTGATCTTTCCATTCTAGAGCTGAACAACGGCGTTTTTCAGGTTCTCGACACGCACGGCAACACGCGTCTGGGCGGCGATGACATTGACAAAGCCATCGTTGATTTTCTGGTCGAACGCATTCGCGCGGCGGGCGGCCCCAGCTTTGAAGGCTCGACTTCCAACGCGCGAGAACCCGAGCAACTCACCGCGCTGTCGCGCATCCGGGAAGCCGCGGAATCCGCCAAAATCAAGCTCTCGACCGAAACGGAAGTTGAAATTGCCCTCCCCTTTCTGACGCCTGGGTTCAGCTTCAATTACCGCTTTACCCGCGCCGAGCTGGAGAACCTTTCGCAGCCGATCATTCAAAAAACGCGAGAGCATTGCCTGCGTTCCCTGGCCGGCGCCAAACTGGAATCCAAAGATCTGGACCAGGTGATTCTTGTGGGCGGCCAAACCCGAATGCCTCTGGTTCGTGCCTTGGTTTCCGAATGGTTCGGCTGCGCGGAATTTGAGGAAACTCGCGGCGGAATTCGACTCGGTTCCGATTACCACAAGGCCGGTGGTCCGCAGCTCAACACGTCGCAAAATCCCGATGAAGCCGTTGCCTTGGGCGCGGCCATTCAAGCCGAGATTCTCTCCGGTGGATTTCAAAACGTGCTCTTGCTGGACGTGACGCCGCTCTCGCTGGGAATCGAAACCTTCGGCGGCTTGATGAACGTGATCATTCCGCGCAACACTACCATCCCAGTCAAAGCCGGCGAGATGTTTACCACCGCTGTCGATCATCAGCGCGACATGCTCATCCACGTGCTGCAAGGCGAACGCGAGCGGGCCAGGGACAATTGGAGTCTCGGAAAATTCACGCTCGAATTCGAAGCCGCACCGCGCGGCGTTCCACGCGTGGGTGTTCAATTCGAGATCGACGCCAACGGCATTCTGCACGTGCTCGCCCGCAACACTCAGACAGGCAAACAGAAGGTGGTCGAAATGAAATCCGCCGTGGATGTGGATGACGCCGCAGTTCAACAGATGGTCGAAGAATCGGTTGAACATGCGTTCGAAGATCTGGCCGCGCGCCGCTGGATTGAAGCCAGATTGAAAGCCAACGAACTGATTTCCGCCACCCGCAAGGGCTTGATCGATTGCGACAGTGATCTGGAAGAAGGTTACCGCAGCCGATTGGAAACGTGCCTGACGGAGATTGAATCCGCGCTCGCGACCGAAGACGCCAGCACCAAAATCGGCGACACCAAAAAGCTGCAAGCCGCCTGCGCCGCTCTGGACGAAGCCACCAAACCGTTGGCGGAACTGCTGATGGATCGAGCGGTGGAAGCCCTGTTGCGCAAACGCGGATTGGTGCCCTAGCCGGAACCCTGCAGTTGAATTCGAATCTCATGCCGCCGGCGCGCGGCCCCAAGGTCGCTCCAGCGTGATTTGACCCAGTGATTCTCGAGTACCAAATGCGACCCTCCTTTTTGTCTCTGCACGGTTCTTATCTGGAACGCCCGTTCAACTGGTTCGTTCCAGCTTAGCAGCGCGGTCCCTCTCGCATTTGAAAAAAGCGCCACCGTTTGGTGATCCAGCCAGAGCTCGAATCCACATCAAACGGTGGTGCTTGAGAACTACAGCTTTGAACCGGTGACGGTCGTCTGCACCGTAAAGCCCGCAGGAAAATTGGTCGTATTGGCCTGCGGCAGCTTGAACCAATCCACGAAACCGTTGATTTCCTGTCCGGGATTATTCGTAACATTCAGCCAACCGACCATTGCGCCGCTCGCGCCAGGAAACGAACTAAAGAAGGGCCAGTCTCCGGCTTTCGACAAAACGGTAGCTTGAGAGACTTTCGTTCCGTCGCCGAGCGTTCCCTTGAATTTCACGATCCCGGAAGCGGCGATGGTCGCCGTGCCGGAGCCATTTGCTTCCGGCGACGCGAGCGGATCATTGCTGCCCAAAATCGTCACCGCATAACTCCCAGCCTGGGGCGCGGGATTGATCTTCTTGTTGAAGGTCGCGCGATCGGCCAGGATCTCAGCCGTCCATGCGCCGTCGCTGATCGTGCCTTTGAGAGTGTCGCCTTCATTGAAGCCGGCCTGCAACGATATGGAGAGCGGCGTCGATCCTTTACGGACAATTGAACCGGAAACCGCGCCGTCCGGTGAGAACTGCCCGGAGAAGGAATACCGCTTGCCAGCCAGTCGCAATTTCGCGCTGAAGGTCCGTTTGGTTCCGGTGGACAATTGGAAAAATCCGGCATTGGTGAAGTCAACATCGGCCGCCGGATAAAACAGGCCGTTGAAACGCATCTTGGCCGCGATGTAATCAAACCCGGTTCCCGAAACAGCCACGCCGTTTCCACCGCTGGTCGCATCGGAATCGATGGTTACTGTGCCCGCGTAATCCGTGGCCGATTCCGGCGAAAAGGTGACAGTAACAGTCTGCACGGCACCAACGCCGATTGTTCCGGATGAAAAATCTCCGGTGAAACCCGCCGGATAAGCGATGGCGCTGATCGTCAGGGCCGCATCGCCGACGTTTGTAATGAGCAGTGATC
>JBQCEJ010000218.1:0-11423 GCA_051960355.1 Verrucomicrobiota bacterium
AGGTAACCCAGCGCGCCGGTGTAAAGTCCGCGCGAAATCGGTTCCAGTTCATCGATGATTTCCATCGCGCGAATCTTCGGCGCGCCGGTGATGCTGCCGCCGGGAAAGCACGAAGCAAACGCCGCGAAATGAGTCACGCCTTTGCGCAAGCGTCCCTCAACGGTCGAAACCAGATGCTGCACCTGCGCGAACTTCTCCAACCGCGCCAGATCCGGCACCTGCACCGATCCGTATTCACAGACGCGACCGAGATCGTTGCGCAACAAATCGGTGATCATCACCAACTCGGAAACTTCCTTGGCGCTGGTTTGCAGTTCATTGCTGAGCTGCCGATCGCGCGTCGCGTCGTCGGAACGCGGGCGCGTGCCTTTGATCGGGCGCGTCTGAATGTGCGATCCGCTCAATCGCAGAAATTGTTCTGGCGACGACGACGCAATTTCAAAACCGCCACAATCCAGAAAGGCGGCAAACGGCGCGGGCGAAACCGCGCTCAACCGTTGGAACAATTGCCATCCGGAAAATGGCGATTCGGTTGAAAGGCGCTGCGACAGATTTACCTGATAGATGTCTCCGGCGCGGATGTAAGCCTGCGCCCGTTCCACGCGGGTGATGAAGTCAGCGCGCGAAAGATTCGATGCCACCGCTGAAGCGTGGCGCGCAACCTCTGGCGCTGGAATCTCGGTTGGTTTGGACGTGGGCTTCATTTTCGACGCCCAGAACTCCAACCGTTCTTTCGCCCGGCTTTCACAGCGCGAGCCGTCCGCGTCCAGGCCGGTCGAAACAATCCACGTCTTGCCGAGTTGATGATCGAACGCGACCAGGCTGTCGTAGAAACCGACGTGACTATCCGGTAATTCGAGATCGTTGACAGCGCGGCGCGGCAACTTTGGCTCCACGAAATTTTTCAAGTCGTAGCCCCAGTAACCGAAACAGCCGCCCAGCGGAAACGGCAGATCCAGTTCCTCCAGCAGTTCGTATCGCGCCATGAGGCTGTCGAGCAGATGCCACGGATTGCCAAATTGCACGTAGCCGCCGAGGTGCGGAGTTGGATTGAGATCAGCTCCGGCAATTTCGCACCGCGACCCAAACGAGCGGAAAGTCATAAACGGTCGCGCGGTTACGAACGAATAACGCGACTGCGATTGACAGCTCGGCACCGCGCCGGCAGCTGGCGAACTCAGACTGCGCAAGAGAACGACGCCGCGTTCACCGCGAATTTGCTCGACGAGTTCCTCCGGCGAAAATGCAGCGGAAATTTCCTGGAGCAGCGGGCGCACAGCTTTTTCGAGTTAGAGAAACCAGCGCGCGAGATTGAAGTAGAACAACAACGTGCAGATGTCGGCCAAGGCCAGACAAATCGGACCTGCTGCAATTTTGGGATCGAGCTTGAGACGATGGAGCAATGAGGGAACACTCAAGCCAATCAGGCAGGACAAACTCATCGCCAGAACCAGGCTGGCCCCAATGACAAGGGCCGCGACTCCAGCACCGCGCCAGAACCAAACGATCGCACCCACAATCAGTCCGCACGAACATCCTAGCAAAGCGGCGGTGGTCAATTCCTTTCGCGCGGACCGGAAAAACCATGGCCACGTGATCGGTTGAGCATGCAAGGCCTGAACGGTGACCGTCAGCGATTGAACGCTCACGCTTTCGCCCAACCCGAGCACCAGCGCCATGAAAAACGCGAGGACCAGGCTTTCGGCCAACGTTGTTTCGTAGACGCCGGCCAGCAACGCGCACGCGGTCCCGCTGCCAATCGTTGCCAGAAGCCACGGAAACCGCAGTCGAAACGACTGAAACGGCGAGGCGCTTTGAACCTGCGCAACATGAAAACCAATGGTTTGGAACACATCCTCCATGCGTCCCTTTTCGGACAGATCAAATACCTCTTCGGTCAGCAGACTCACGTCCACGACACCGACAATGCGACGGCGCTCATCGATCACAGGGAACGCCAGGTATTTATGCATCAAGAAGAGTTCACAGGCGTCCATCACCGTCGCCGACTGGGGAATCGCCACCACCCGGGAAATCATGAGGTCGCAAACACGCTGATCCAGTTGAGCCGTGAGCAGACGGCGTGTGGGCAAAACTCCGATCAACTGTTCCTGATCGTTGACAACGTAAAAATAGATGATCTTTTCGCCGATTCCTTGCTGACGAATCCTCTCCAGCGCCTCGCCGACGGTCAATCCGCCGGCCAAGCTGGTGAAGTCCTTTCGCGACAGGGAAAGAACGGGCTGCTGTAAACGATCGCTCTGCGGTGCCATTGCCCAAGAGTTAAGCCAGTTGTCGGAGCAAGGCAACTGAAGACCTCAAAACCGAAGCAGTTTCTCGAACCCGTCGGCGGACTTCACCGGACTGACCAACGCGAGATTGATTCTTTCCGGCCGGAAAAAATCGCGCGCCACGGAACGAATCTCGGCGGCGGAGACTTTCATCAGCTGCGCTTTGATTTCATTGGCTCCCAGAATTTTGCCGTAACTCAGGAACTGTTCCCCGACCCAGTTCATCTGGTTGTCGGTGCTTTCAAGACCCAGGTCGGTTTGGCCGATGACATAATCCCGCGCACGCCGCAGTTCAGCGGCGGGAGCCAGCGTTTCGGTGAACCGGCGCAACTCGCGAACGATCAGTTGCAGCGTTTTGGAAATGTTGCCGCTGTCCAATCCCGCTGAAATCACGAGATCGCCGACGTCGTGAAACAAGCTCGGCGTACTGTAGATCGAGTAGGCCAGCGCGCGGTCTTCCCGAATGACCTGAAACAGCCGCGAACTCATGTTCTCGCCCAGCATCGTGTTCAGCAGGCGCAACGCGTAACGACGCGGATCGTGGCGCGAGCAAGTGCGGATACCCAAAGCGATTTGAGTCTGTTCGGTTTTTTTCGAGGCAAGCCGGATTCGCGGTTCGCTCTGGTTTTGCTTTGCCGGCAAATACGGCGGACGCGGTGCGGCTTTGAAATGGCGCGCATAGCGTTCGACTGCCTTGACCAGTTGCCGGTGCTCCAGTTTGCCGGCAGCCGCGATCACCACGCTTCCGGACACGTAATTCTGGTTCAAGTACGCCAGCAATTGCGGACGCTTGAGTCCGTTGAGCGAGCGGTAGGTTCCGGTGATCGACCGGCCTAGCGGTTGGTTCTGCCAAAGCGTCGCGTTCAGCAGTTCCTGAACGCGATGCTGCGGCTGATCCAAATACATCGCGAGTTCCTCCTTGATGACATCGCTTTCCTTGGCGACATCGGCCGGAGTGAACTTCGAATTCAGGAACATGTCGGCCAACACTTCCAGGAGATCGCCCACGCGATCCGCGCACGCCCGGGCGTGAAAGCAGGTGAATTCTTCGCTCGTGAAAGCATTGAGATAACCGCCGATGCCCTCGACCGCTTCGGAAATTTCCTTGGGCGAACGTTGTTTGGTTCCTTTGAACAACATGTGCTCGATGAAGTGACACGCTCCATTGAGTTCCGCGGGTTCGTAGCGCGAGCCGACGCCAACCCAGATTCCCAGGCTGACGCTCGCCATGTGCGGCATTTCCGCGGTGGCGACAGTGAGCCCGTTTTTTAGCTTTGTGGTTTTGTACATTTAAGGTGGTTCAACCGCTGATCAGATTAGCTTGGCACAGCCAGGCCCGCGTGAATTTTCAATTGTTTCAAACGGCTGTTCCATGAGGCCATTGCCCCAAAAATCAAGCGAACGCCTTGGGCATGACCTCGGGCGGACCGACGCGGCGTTTATACTCGAGAATGATGTCCACCGCTTCCTGCGGATCGTCGGTGATGGTGAACAGATCCAGATCGCCCGGACTGATAAACTTGCCGCCTTCCAGACGATCTTTCATCCAGCGAACCAATCCCTTCCAATACTCGCGTCCGAAGAGAATGATCGGATATTCAGGAATGCGGCGCGTTTGAATCAACGTCATCACTTCAAAAAATTCGTCCAAGGTGCCGAAGCCGCCGGGCAGGTAAATGAACGCGATGCTGTATTTCACGAAGCAGACTTTGCGAGCGAAGAAGTAGTGGAAATGCAGCGGAATGTTGGCGAACCGATTGCCGCTTTGCTCGTGCGGCAACTCGATGTTCAGGCCCACCGATTTTCCTTTGCCCAGCGCGCCGCCCTTGTTCGCGGCTTCCATCACGCCGGGCCCGCCGCCGGTGATAATCGCGAGATTGTTTTTCGCCAGCGCCTTGGTCAAGTCAACCGTCGCCTGATAAAAGGGATTGCTCGGCAACATCCGCGCTGAGCCAAACACGGTCACTCCCGGCCCAACCTGCGAAAGGGTTTCAAACGAATCCACAAACTCGGCCATGATCCGAAAAATGCGCCACGGATCTTCTTTAATAAACGTCAGGTTGGTCTCGCCATTCATGAACGAACGATAGCAAAGCCATTTCCTCAAGCCAAAGGCAAAGCCTTTCAACGGCTCAGTCCGTCAGCATCCGGTCCAGATCCAAATGATGCGTGAACATGGTCAGCTTTCCCTCGGAATCGAGCGGCCACTCTTCGCGCGGACGATCCCAATACAACTCCACGCCATTGCCGTCGGGATCACGCAGATAAATCGCTTCGCTGACGCCGTGATCCGCCGCACCTTCGAGTTCGCTGCCCGCTGCGATCACCCGTCGCACCGCGTCGGCCAGCAACGAGCGCGTCGGATATAAGATCGCAGCGTGATACAAGCCGGTTGCTCGCGGCGGCGGTGGCGAACCATCAGCGCTTTCCCACGTGTTCAACCCGATGTGATGGTGATAACCGCCTGCCGAAAGAAAAGCGGCTTGCGCTCCAAACCGCACCGTCAGTTCAAATCCAAGCACGTCACGATAAAACGCCAGCGCGCGCTCCAGATCAGCGACCTTCAAGTGCACATGTCCAATTCGCACCTGCGAATCAATGGGGCGGAACGAGGGAGTTTTCATGACCCTCTCTAAACCCGATTGGCTCAACCGGCAAGGTGCTTCAAAGGTAAGGCGTGAAGAGGCGCGCCAGATTATCGCGCAGGCGAATCGGCCCTGGGCGCCGGTCCATTTCGGCGAGTGTGATCTGTCTGGCGCCGCGCAGTTTTTCCTGCACGATGGCTTGCATCTCCGTGGCAAAATCGCGTCCGTAGCATTCGACATTCAGCTCGAAATTCAGGCGCAGGCTGCGCGGATCCCAATTGGCCGAACCGAGCAAAACCCAGTGCGCATCCACTATCATCAACTTGGAATGATCAAACGGCGGCACCGTCAGCCAGATGCGGCAGCCACGTTCCAAAACTTGCCACCACATCGCGCGAGAAGCCCAATCCACAAAGGGCAGATTGCTCCTGGCAGGCATAATGATGTCCACCTTCACGCCCCGCAACGCAGCCAGATTCAGCGCGGTGACCAGCGAAGCGTCGGGAAGGAAATAAGGCGAAACAATCTGCACAAAATCTTGAGCGCAGGACAAAGCGCCCAGCAATGTCCAGCGCACTTTTTCGAAGTCTTCGTCCGGGCCGTCGGGAATGGCGCGCGCAATGACATTTCCGCTCTCGTTCAACTCCGGGAACCACGCATCGCCCTGGAGAATTTCGCGGGTGCAAAACGCCCAGTCGTTTACGAACGCTTCCTGCAACTGGCCCACGATCGGGCCTTCCATTTTGAAATGCAGATCGCGCACGGGCCGCTTCGGCTTCGCCTTCAGCCGATTGCCCTCGCGAATATTCATTCCGCCGGTGAATCCGACACGGCCATCAACCACCAGCACTTTGCGATGGTTGTGCAGATTCATGGTCGTAAACCGCCAGGGCGCCAGCGTGGGCAGAAAGCGCGCCACGCGCACGTTGGCGCGCTTGAGTTCTCCGACGATGGACGGCCACGAGTAGCGTGCCCCGGCGTCATCCACCAGCACTCGCACTTCAACTCCGCGCGCCACGGCTCCAGCCAGAGCAGCGGCGAATTCTTTGCCGCTCGGATCGTTGTCAAAGATGTAGGTCAGCAGCGAAACGGAACGCGTGGCAGAAGCAATGGCTGCGAGCATCGCCGGAAAAGCTGCGTCACCATCAACAAGCGGTTGAACGCCATTGCCGGCCGTTAAAGGCTGCGTCGCGATTCGATCCACGACTTGGGAAATGGTTCGCAAGTGCGCCGATCCAATCCGCTGCGGATCGCCCAAATCCTCCGGCAGAGGCTTGGACGACCTGCCTGCGGCTCGCCCGATGCGCAGCTTCAGTGCACGTCGCCGGATTCGATTCACGCCAAACGAAAGATAAAGAATCGGTCCGATCAGCGGCATCAGCCAGACCACACCCAGCCACAGAACGGCCGCGCGCGAATCGCGTTTGTTGAGAATGGCGTGAATGGAGGCCAGCAGCGCGGCCAGAAAGTCAAAGCCTGCGGCCAGATGCGGCCAAAACGCGGCGAGTTGATCCAGCCAATGCATGCGACGCCTTGTAGCTGTGATGAAGGTTCGGACGCAAGTTCCATCCGCCCGAAGAAGGCGGAGCTTAAAATGAAAATGGGTGCAAGCAGCGCGATTGTGTCTCAGGACCGACCTCAGTAACTGGGAACAGCGAACCGATCAGAGGATTGGACGGCCTTTCCTCAATGCTCCAGTTTTCCCAGCGGCTGCGCGTTCCGCGGCTCCACGGTATTTCCTTGCTCGCCGTTCTGGCCCTGCGTGATGCCTTGAGAGTTGGCTTGGCCGCCGTCGATGGAATGGAGCCGGTTCTTCTGTTCGTTGCTACGATCAACGGAATCTTTACGCTTGCGCCGTGAGGCTTTCTGGCTTTTGCCCGAGGCGAGGGTATTTCGTGTTTTCATGGCAGTTTTCCCCTTTCGGTCGCCTCGGCCAACTGGAAACGCAAGTCGGGCTTTCCCTGAATCGCCCGCCGCATGGCCCGAAAAAAAGAGGCCCGGGGAAACCCGGGCCTCGTGAAGGTTGAAATTTGATCTTAGTAGCGTTCGCGACGTCCGCCGCCGCCGCCGCCGCCACCACCACCGCCGCCGCCGAAACGGCGACCGCCACCGCCACCACCGCCGCCCGGACGTTCTTCACGGGGACGCGCGACGTTGACTGTGAGAGCGCGGCCGTCAACAGACTTGCCGTTCATCGCTTCGATGGCTTTCTGAGCTTCTTCGGGGGAGCTCATGGTGACAAAGGCGAAGCCACGGGGGCGTCCGCTCATTTTGTCCATCATCAGGTTGGTTTCGAGGACCGTGCCGTGCGCGGCGAACGCGTCGTGCAGGTCGTTTTCTGTGGTGTTGAAGGAAAGATTTCCCACAAACAATTTATTACTCATACTCTATTTAATCTGCTTACCTTGCTCTGCTTTCTGAGACTGTTCCCGACTGCCGGGTCTAAAATCGCCACTGAACCTAGTTCACCTGAGGATTTACCATGCCTTGAAATTGCAAGTGCTTTTACAGATTTCGCCTAGCTTCTCTATTTTGAAACGAATAGCAACCCCTAATTTTGCGTTTTTTGAGGGGGTATTCACCTACTTTTCCAAGGCCGCTTTCCAAGTTTTAGTTTGCGGTTTCGTCATTGCGCGACCCACCGTGCGAACCCATTGTCGCGGCAAGAATCGGGTGGAGACATCGTTTCAAACTGGCACACTGAAGGCGTGAACGATTATGACCGCATTGCTCGTGTCATCCGCTACCTGGATGAACATCATGCCGATCAGCCGGACTTGGCCACGTTGGCGGGTTTGGCTGGCCTGAGCCCGTCCCATTTTCATCGGCTCTTCTCGAGTTGGGCGGGTGTGACGCCCAAGGATTTTATCCAATGCCTCACCTTCGCTCAGGTGAAACAATCGCTGCTGCAAGGCAACACCGTTTTGGAAACCGCCCTGAATGCCGGGTTATCGGGTCCAGGACGGTTGCACGATTTGTGCGTTCACCTGGAAGCCGCTTCCCCTGGCGAATTGAAAACTCGCGGTGCGTCCTGGACGATTGTGGCCGGTTTTTCCGAAAGCCCCTTCGGAACCTGTTTAGTGGCCGAAAGCCCGCGCGGGGTTTGCCATCTTTCGTTTGCTGAACCCGAAACTGTGGACGCCGCCTGGCGCGAACTTCAGAAGGAATGGCCGGCCGCGCAATTGAAACGCGACGATGCGGCGGCCGAGCGATTGTCAGCGCAAATTTTTTCCCGACACGGTGACAAAGAACAGCGCCCTGGCTTGCGAGCGTTCGTCCAGGGAACAGCCTTCCAACTGCGCGTCTGGCGGGCGTTGCTTCAAATCCCAACTGGGCACTTGGTTTCCTACGGGCGGCTTGCCGAAGTCATCAACGCTCCCAAAGCCGCTCGTGCGGTAGGCAGCGCGGTGGGCGCCAATCCTATTGCGTTTCTCATTCCCTGCCATCGCGTCATTCGCGAGACCGGCGTGATTGGTCATTATCACTGGGGCCGGATTCGCAAGCGCGCCATGCTGACCTGGGAAAGTGCGCCACAGTTGTAATCAGCCGCTTAAGAAGGCTTAGCAATACACCTGATTGCAGAATTGAGTTTTGTGCGCGTGGTTGGCACATGCCAGCACAATCAAAGAAACAGCAGATGGCGGCCGGCGCGGCTTTGTCCGCCAAACGCGGCCAGCGCAGCAAAAGTTCGCTCAAAGGCGCTTCCAAAAGCATGGTCAAGTCCATGAATGAAAAGCAGCTTGAAGAGCTTGCGAAAACCAAACGCAAAAAGCTTCCGACGAAGAAAAAGTAAGAGTCAATTTCCGCCTCGCTACGGATCCCAACGCCAGGATCGCCATTCTTTGCGCCAAGAGTGCCGAAGCTCGAGTTGACTTCGAAAAAACTCTGGCAAAGGCCGGAATCGGTCGCCATAGTCACTGACATGGGCAGACGGGAGGAAAAATCCATCCAGCAACGACAGCCGCGAGTTTCAATCAGGGCTAGAGCGGCTGGAGGTTTGTTTTCCATGATTTTGATTTTCGCCACCTCAGCCGTCGCGCTCGACACGGAAACGCCCATTGGTTTCTTCACCAATTTTGGATCACGATTGCTGAAATCAGAGCTGAAGCTGGATCTGAACCGGATTCAGGTGTATCCCACAAACCAATACACGCCGGCGGTTCACCGCTTGCTCCAGGTCACGGCGAATCTCTACGACTCCACCACCAACCGCAGCGAGACCGGCTATCCGTTTTTGCCTTCCGTGTTTCGTCCCCTGTTCCGAAGAGACGACCACGGCATGGTATGGATTTCAGCTTATCGCGAAGTGACGAGCGCTGATCTGGCTGCTGCCACTGCAGAACCGATCGATCCAGAAGACCCCGGAACGTTGGGCGACATCCCCGCTTGGGGAACCCCGTTCGATCCAAATGACGCTAACGAACCGATGGTTTGCGGTGTGCCATTGATCATCGGAGTCAAAAAAGGTTATCCCAATTTCAACAAGTTCGGACTCGAAAACACCATCACCGCATCCCGAATTTTGTCATTTCATCGAACCGCCGTGGGGCAGCGTGTCAGCCAAACGAACCAGAGCTACGGACTTTCGATTTCCAGCTCGTACGGCATTCAAGCTTGGAATTCCTATCAAGCGCCATTTCCGCGCAGTCTCGAACTGATCGCCACAGGCAAGGTCAAACTGGTTCTCGTCAATGAATTTGGAATTGTAATCAACGAAAGCGGAGACTTGGTCAGCAACCGGTTTTCATTCGATATCACCACCAATTTCCCAGCGGCGGGATGGCCGGGTTTTACCAATTTGCTCTCCAGAACTTCGTTTGTGGTGCCCGTGATCCAGAGTAATGTTTTCCTACCGTTTGCAGATTACTTTCAAAACGGAACCGCGGCGGGAACGGGCTTCAGAAGCCCATGGCTCGAAGATCCAGCGAACACCTTCCGCGTGCCAAAATGGGACTTGAACCTGAACATTAAAGTTCGATTTGCGCTGGTGGATGTCGTTGCTAATCGCATCGTGGATTACGTCAATATCAACGCAAGTGAACCCGCTTTGGACATTGCCGCAGCACTACCCGGTTCGGCTCCCAATTCCCCAACCAGCAGCGGCGACCCTGACCCGGGAATTTTTTGGGTGAACCATCGCTGGGGTTATCCTGACGGTGGCCCGGTTCCGGACGACATCGCCATCCCCACCTACGGCATAAGAAATCAAATCCTAATCTCCTCTGGAGTTCCTCACGTTAGCTCAAGTTATTGGAAAGCTTATGGCGGCACTCCTGTGAACATGCTGCCCAGCATCGATGCTTTCGTGTGGGAATTGTTCGGCAACGGCACCAACCTGAACTTCAGCGCTCCATTCTGCCCGACGCGGACGCTGCACCAATACATCCGCTGGGAAGCCAACGATCCGCTGGTGCATCAGAATGTGTCTGATTTAAAGGACCTGCTCACCAGCGCTCTAAACCTGCAGCGGGACTCCAATTCCCGCAGTCCGATTCTGACTTTGGGCGGCTACAATCCCCTGAGCGCCCATCATCGCCCCTGGGGCGGCAATCCCAACCAACCGGTGGAGACCAGCCCCCCGACTCAATTCAACCCCGCTGTGAAGGATCCTTTGATCGGCCGTTCTGACGACTGGAACTTCCCGAGCGGCGAACCGCTGGACTTCGCGACGCTCGGTCGAATCCACCGCGGCACTCCCTGGCAAACCATCTACTTGAAATCGCTGGAGGCGGACTCGAACACGTGGGCTTTGTGGTCCGGGAATTCGGATATCTCCAGCAAACCTGTGGCGGATCGCGACCTGGTCACGCTGTTGGATTATTGGCGCGCCGCAGATCCCCGATTTCGACTTTCAATCAACACACCCAATCCTGATGCCTGGCTCGCAGCACTTAGTGGACTTGCTGTTCTCACCAATGCTTCACCAGACGTGGAACTGACTGTGTCGACCAACACACCCCAGGCGGTCTTATTGGCCAACACTTTGAGCCAAGCCCGCATGCTTCAGCCCCTCGGT
Organism: Verrucomicrobiota bacterium; assembly: GCA_051960355.1. Lineage (GTDB taxonomy): Bacteria > Verrucomicrobiota > Verrucomicrobiia > Limisphaerales > DASXHY01 > DASXHY01. The sequence continues at coordinate 10,893 of JBQCEJ010000218.1, forward strand.
TATCTTTCCGCCGTGGGCGACATTCTCTCCGTGCCGGAATTGAGCTTCGCTTCGCCTTGGCTGAACACCAACGAGCTTTACTCACAATTTGCAACCTCCGACGCTGCCCTGGAAAAGATTCCAGGCCAACTGCTCTCGCTTTTGCGCTCCGATTCCGTCGGCACAATCACACCTCACCAGAACGAACTGCTCGTGCAATTCACCGGCTATGAGTGTTCCGCTTACGCCATCGCCGTTTCCCCCAACTTGATGGACTGGACATTCATCAGCACGAACCATCCCTCTGAAGGCGTCTTCGTTTTCACCAACACCGCGTCAGCGGACGCGCTGTTCTTCCGTACCGTGCTTTGCCCCTGATTCGACCGTCAGAAGTAGGACTAGACCCGATTGAGAAGCTGCGGAGCCTTCGCGAGTTTCACCGAAAGGATTTATGAAACAACGAAGTGCAACTAAAACAGCGGGTCGCAGCCGCGGCCTTGGTCGAGAAATTCCCGGGCGTGTACAAGTTCGTGTCGAACAAATGGTATTTCG
>JBQCEJ010000219.1:0-4708 GCA_051960355.1 Verrucomicrobiota bacterium
GGCTTTCGTCCGCGAACATGGCTGCCGCGGCGCCGCCGTTCTTGAAGCGGCTCAAGAGGCTAAGCACGGCGGCGGGATCGGTCTTCTCGCCCTTGGCCGAAATGTTGGAGAGGATTTTCTTAACGGCGGCGAGCTGTTCCGATTCGTCGTAGATGACGAAATTTTTCTTGTAGCCCAGCTTCTCGATGTGCTGGCGCAGAATCCGGACGCAGAGCGAATGAAAGGTGCAGATCGTGGGCCGTTGCGGGGCGGCGTCGGTGTCTTTGGAGCGCTTTTGTTTGGGCAGCAGTTTGCCAACCCGCTCGCGCATTTCCCGCGCGGCCTTGTTGGTGAACGTGACGCCGAGAATGTGGCCGGGTTCAATGCCGCGCTGGATCATGTGCGCGATCCGGAACGTGATGACCCGCGTCTTGCCCGTGCCCGCGCCGGCCAGGATCAGGACGGGCCCTTTTAAGGTCTCGGCGGCAAGACGCTGCTGCGGATTGAGCGAACTCAGATTCAACATGGAGCGCGGAGTTTACTCGCCGCAAAAATCCCAAGGCAAGTGCATTGGCGGCGGATGCAGTTTTTTAACTCTTCCCTTGACTCAAAGAGCTTCAGTCCATTCGTTCAAAACGCCTCGCGTGCGAAACGCCGAGAAACAGCGAGTCGGCAGTTCCGCACGCGATGGTGTGGGAGTGTTTGGAAATTACTGGGTGCTGACGCGAAAGTAGAGTTGCGAGTTCGTTTTGGGAATCGAGATCAGCTTCAGGGAGCCATCGCCAGAGATCGTGCTGTTCGTCATCCAGTTGCCGAGGGTTAGATTGGTTCGTGACAGGATTGTGTGCGTAAACCCAGCCTGGGAAAGGAACTGAAACTCGAAATTTCCACCGGATTACTGCGGGCTGAGGAGAGTTATCGGCAAAGCCGCAGCCGCGCCATCCGTGATTTTGGCGAGGAATCCGCTGGGGTGAAAGACCAGTGTGCAAAGCGGTGAGCCGACGCATTCGACCGAACTGTACACCGTGTTCGTGCCGAATGCGGCCGGCGATTTGAGGAAGCCGCAACTCCAGATCCCATCGGCGGCGAGTGCCAGACTGCGGAAGTTCACATACCCCGTTTGTGATTGTGCCTGGCGCGCCCAGAGCGGGTCGCCATTGCGGTCGAACTTCGCCACGAATCCGTGGCTGAAGTAGGGCGCGCTGATGGCTTCGCGGCGCGGCGCGGCAAGGAGGTTGCTGCCAAACGCGGTGAATGTATCGAAGTCGGCGGCGACGTAAACATTGCCTGAAGCATCCGCCAGTGCAGCCCAAGGGAACGTGGTCGCGCTGCCAAAGCTGGTGGCCAGTTGCGGGTTGCCGTCGGTGTCGTAGCGCGCGAAATATTGTCCATTCGAGGAGGCCCAGGAAACGGTGAACGGACCGAAGACGGCGTTGGAACCCCAACCGGTGCCGACGACGAACAGGTTTGTGCCGGAGACGGTGACCTGCGGTTGATCGTCGCTGAGGCCACCGGGATTTCCCTGATCTTTATGCGAGCCAAAGCCGCGCAGCCAGTCGGCCTGGCCGTTCGTGGCGTTCAGGGATGCCAGACTCCAACGACGGTCTGAAAGGTTCGTGACGCCACCGACGTAATTGGTTTCCGCACCTCCCATGCTGCCGTAAATGCGCGTGGCCTGGCGGGTCAGATTCTGGAACCAACCGGACGTTTTTTGCACCCAGCGCAGGGTTCCGGAGGCGTCGAACTGAGCCAGAACGCCATATTGGCCGGAGCCGCTGACATTGGTGGCGCCGATGGCAACGGTGCCTTGGAAAAGCGCGGAAAAGGTGACGTTTCCATCCAGATCTGAGACTAACTGATGGTAGCTCGTGAAGATGGAGTTTGTTCCGGAGATCGTCCGAACCCAGATCACGGTTCCATTTGAGTCGAAGCGTGTGAGATAGATCGATCCAACCGCGGCGTCCACCAGCAGGTTGGTTCCAAGCCAGTTCGTCCCATAGAAATTTCCAACGACATAAACGCCGTTACCCGGCGCCGGCTGGATATTCTGTGAGTAAGAACTTCCCGCTCCATTGTTGGTGATGGACTGGGACCAGATGGCGGCACCGGTCGCGGATTGTTTTACGATGAGTGTGGCCGAGTTTCCATTGGCGCCAATGTAAGTATTGGCGCCGATTACATTGGTGCCGGTGAAAGATCCGATGGTGTAGAGATTGCCGGTCGAATCCAACAGGCAATCCAGATAATATTCTTCAGGAGGTGTTTCGTTGTAGGTGGAAGGCGATTTGAAGGCGAGCGCCCAGTCCGGCGGAAGCGGCGCGCTGACAAAGGTCACCTGCGCGGTCCGTGTAAAGGCCGAACCGTCCATGTTGCTGGCTACGGCATAATAACTGCCCGCAACGCCCGCCGTTCCGGAATTGGCTGGAACATAAAGCCTGTTCGTCGCGCCACTGATGGAACCGGAACCGACCTTGAACCATTGCCAGGCGGGCGCGGGATTGTTCGTAGAGCCCGCCAGCAATGCAACATTGTAGCCCGGGGAATTCGTTTGATCCAACGGTTGCTCAGTGATCACGGGTGGTTGGAGCGGAGTGAAGCTGACCTCGTCGAGAAAACCGGCGTCAAGATCGCTGGCAACACTGCCGTCCTTGGAATAGCGCCAGCGCACAGAATGAGAGCCAGGAGCGATGGAGTAGGTTTGCAGTTGCCAGCCCGAATCACCGCTCATGTCGTCCTGCCAGTTGTCGTCGATATAGAATTCCAGGTAGTCGGATCCGCCTTCGCTCGACACCTTCCACCAGAAACTCAGATTGCCGGGACCGTTGACGGTGGTTTCGAGCCACGATTCCTCGTCATCCGAAATGGCGCCGCTCTGCGCTGCGTCCTCGCCATCGTGAGTCTCGGAGCTTTGCGTGAACCAGGAGGTGTTGCCACCCGTTGTCCAGGTCAAGGTTGGTGATTCCAGCGCGGCACTGAAATCGGATTCGCCGCTGGTGTCGCTCACGGTCGATCCTGGATTGTTGTAGAGGAACTCCACTTCACTGGCGGAGAGAACGCCGGAATAAATCTGAATGTCGTCGAGCTGGCCATTCAACCCGGTGCCGTTGTTGTAGCCGATGTCGAGCGATTCCGGTCCGTCCAGAAGATCCGTTGAGCCGCTTCCCTGAGAATCGAGTTGGCCGTCGATATAAATTTTCTTTTCGCCCGTGGTCTGATCGCGGGTCACGGCCAGATGCACGTATTGGCCGGTGTTGATTGAGGCTTGCGAATGCAGGGTGTCTTGCGAATCGCCGCCGGTTGCAAAAGCCAGCTTGCTGCCGGTCAACGCCATGGGCACGACCCAGTTGCCCGAAGGGCCGCTGAAAGCCGAAATGATTCCGGCGTTTCCGAAAAGCCCCTGGTCGGTGTCATTGCCGGAAACTTGGGTGGTCTTGAGCCACACGGAAACACTGAAGCTGCCCGCCAAAGTGCTGAGCAGATTGGTGGGTGGTGTCAGCCAACCGGCGCCGGAACCGTTGTTGTTGTTGAACAACGCCGCGTATGAGCCGGAAGCAGGGTCGGGGGTGATTTGCGTGCTGCCGCCGCCAAAACTTGCCGTGCTGGAAATGTCGTTGGCCGCAGGCGAAAGGTCCTCGGTAAAGACAGTGTTATCTTCGAAGTCGTAGTGGGCGACATTCAGGTGGCTGGCATTGCCCACGGAGGAGGTGACTTGAAAGGAGGTGAAGGCGTATGTTCCCAATTCCCCATGAGCAGACCAGCTGGCCAACGGCTGTCCCAGAGCGTTGGTGGGCGTCGTGATCGTGATCCCGACGAAGTTGTAGTCATTATAGGTGATGTAAAGTTCGTTCCCGCCGGCCAAGAGATTTCCCGAGGGCGTCCAGTTCGTCGTGCTGCTGGGAGGTGAATCGGAAAAATAGTTCACGTAATTGGCGTCATTGGCGGAAAGATACAGGTTGGGGAAATTAGATGGCCCGGTCCAATGGAAGGTCGGGCGATTGGTCACGCCGGTGCTGCCATCGGTTGGGAAAAGGACATGCACATCGCCAAAAGTGTTCGTCGTCAGCCCGGTGACGGAAACGGTGAAATAGTAGACCGTTTCGGACGGACTCTCTTTGTTGAGGTAAAGCTTCCAAAGTCCGTTGGTGCATTCACTGACGAGGGAGCCGAGATTATTGGTGAGGTAAAATGGGCTGCTGTCATTGTTGGTCCCGGAGTTTTTCCACAAAATTCCGGAGGGCGATTCCACCCGGTCATAGCTGTCCGGCGCTGGCGTCACATTCAGGCTCGCGCTGGGATAAAAGAAATCATAACCATGGGTCAGACTCAGTTTGAAGTCCACCCCTGCGCGCAGCTGAACCGGGAACATTGTCAACAAGAGCGTCGCCAACACAATGCACGCCAAGATCCAGCCCCTCCATTTTGCTGGAGATTTTGAGCGGTAGCCGGAGGGATTCTGATTCTGAGTTTTCATAATCAACTTGGGTTTAGGGCAATATTTGGGCGCAAACCTTGCCTTGGGTGAACACACTGGGTTTTGCTGAGGGTGTTTTTACTGCCGTGCATTGGAACTTTCAACACGAAAATGCGCCGCGGTTCGGATTGGGGCGCAACTTGGCACCCCCACCAACCATTGAGAGGGGCTGAGTGATTTATCGAAAGACGAATTGCGGATGTATGCTTAAAAAACTCAAGAAATAAGGGGGAAAAAGGTTTGGCGCTGAATTGGCTG
>JBQCEJ010000220.1:0-2955 GCA_051960355.1 Verrucomicrobiota bacterium
CCGGCCGCGAGCGCCGCCGTGTTGCAGAGTTCCACGAACCTCGTGAACTGGATGGCGATTCAAACCAACGCGCCTTTCAGCGGCGATTTCAATTTCACCGATCCCAATGCAACCAACCAGCCGGCCAAGTTCTATCGCGTCATGATTGTGCCGTGACGTGTCGCTTTCGAATCCAGCTGATGCTGAAGTCCGCGAAGGATCGCTTCACCTGAGCTGGTCAGGCGTGGTGGCGCGTTCAAAATGGCGGCCAATGCCGGTGCACATTTGCCAGTTTATCGTGAGGTGCAGCCGTTCTCCCAAGATGTTTGGGCATCGTCACCTCGCCTTCTGCTTATTGGCTTTTCTTTGGGAGGGTGCTCCTCGAAGTCTTTTGCAGGTCGCCTGTTTTTTCGGGTGCATCTTCGGGATAATATCCGGAGCCGACGATGTAAGTTGTCTCGCCGGACTGCACTTTGCGCACAAAGGTGTGCTTGCGGACAGGCGAATTCTCGCCCGGCTTGTACCAATAATAATCGACCCACGCGCTGCCATCCTTCATGGCGGCGGCGATGTAATCCCGGATGATGAGCTTGCCGTTGACGTCTTTTGCGTCGATGAGATTTTTGCCTTCCAAACTGGGTTGGGCGGAATTCACGAGTTCGGTGCCGTCTGGAGTGTTCGCGAACACGTAGGTGTCCATGAAAACATAGGGACCGGTCTTGTCGCGCAACTCACCAAAGGCTTCCTTCCCGCGTTGCGCCACGAGCGCCGCCGCGCGGTTGACGACGTCCTCAGTGAAGGCCTCGTCCATCTGCATGTTGTAGATCCCGCAGCCGATGAGGTGCGGTTTTCCGGAAGGGAAATTCACACGCTTCACAAACACAGATTTCCATGCCGGGAAAATATCGCCCGGCTCGGGATACATGTAATGGACCCAACCCTCGCCGTTGGTGGTCGCGGCTGCTTCTAGGAACATCCGGCCGTAAGGTCTTCCCAGAACATCTTTGACGCCGCTGGCATTCCGGCCTTCCAGCGACGGGTCCGCCGCGTGGAACTGCCGGACACCGTCCAAGGTCCAAACAAAGAAGTAGGTGTCGTCGCGGAACCATTTGGAGCCTTTCTCTCGAAATTCCGGAAAGGCGTTTTCGCCCCGCTGTTCGAATTCTTTGGCGGCGTCGCGCACCAGCGTCATCAGTTCCGGCGCGGTCATTTTTTTAGTGGTTGCAATCGCTTTCGGAGCATCAGCCAAATACACGCCTCACCCGACGAGCATCCATTTGTCACCCAGGGTGGCTTTGCTCACATAGGCTGACTTCCGTGTGGAGACGCTTTCGCCCGGCTTGGGCCACAGGTAATCGACCCAACCGGAACCGCTGGTTTGCACGGCTTGGAGCATTTCGCGAATGAGCGGCTTTCCCTGCGTATCCTTCTGGTTGAGAATGTTGCGTCCCTCCAGGTTCGGGAACGCGGGGTTGACGAGTTCCAAGCCATCTGCCCCGACAACGAAAATGTAAGCGTCCTTGGCGAGGAAAGGGCCGGTCGGATCGTGGAAGAGCCGAAACGCCGCCTGGCCGTTCTTCTCAATTTGTCCAACGGCATCCTTCACCAGATCCACGACGAAACTTCTTTCCATGCGGTCGTTGTACATCCCGCTGCCGACGATATAGCGCGCGCCGGAATGAGCTGTGATCATTCGCAGGTAGGTGCTTTTCCAGCGGGGAAGCATTCCGCCTGGGACCGGCCATTGGTAATGATACCAACCGTCCGATTTGCTGGCGACGGTCGTGACGGTGCTGATGAGTCCGCGAATGATCGGTTTTCCATTAACATCTTTCAGCTCCCGCTGATTCTTGCCTTCCATGGTCTGATCGGGATGGACCAGCATGTTTCCCTGGGGGTCCAAGACGAAGATGTAGGTTTCAGTCTGGCGCCAGCGGCTGTCTGGTGCTCGGAAGTCGGCAAAGGCGGCCTGGCCGTTCTTGCGCAGCAGATCCGCTGCGTCGTTGACCAATTGCACCAGTTCGCGAGTCTCCGGATATTGATACTCGTCGGAGGTTGGAGGCAACTGAGGAGCATTCAAAAAATTCGAGCCTTGCTGAGCGAGCAAAAGCGGCGTCGATGAGATGGCGAGCAGTGCAATCGCAAAGGTGATGATGCAGCGTTTCATGGAAAACCTTTTCGTTGAATTGGATGAACTGAAAGCGCGCGGCCAGCAGTGCAATGAAGCCGATCTGGCACCGACTTGCTGATCACGTATCCTCCCTCGATTCCAACGTAAGAGGAATCCCGCCGCGCCACCAATGGGGGCTAAGCCTATTCGATCGAGCGCGGAAACCTTAGCTTCAAGCGAAGGGTTGAGGCTTCTCTGATTCTGTATTCCTCAACAACGCCAGCTGACGTGAGAAGGGTCTGATCCTAACGGCATGGTCCTCAGAGCAATGCCAGTTGCTGCTCCTTGGGCTCGCGCAGGCTGCTGACTCCCAGGCCCAGCAAACGCAACGGCCGTGAGACGAGCTTTTGCCGCGCCAAAAGAAAACAGCCGAGACGGTAAATGTCCTGCGCTTCAATCAACGGTTCTTCCACCGTGATCTGACGTGTGAGCGTGGTGAAATCTCCATAACGCACTTTGACCTGGACGGTGTGCGCCGCGAGTTGACGCCGCTTGAGTCGGCCGGAAATATCGTCGGCCTGCGATCGCAAACAAGCGCGCAGGACCTGACGATCGTCCGTATCGTTCAGAAACGTTTCCTCGCCGCTGATGCTTTTGATCTCGTCGCCCAGTTCCAGGGCGCGATCGTCTTCGCCAAAGGCAAATTGTTTCAGCCTCGGCCCGAACGAACCAATGATCGCCCGCAGGTCGCCACTGTAATCCTGCAAGTCTCCCACCGTTTTCACGCCGGCCTGCTGCAAGACCTGTTCTGTCACGCGGCCGACACCAAACAGGGTGCGGACGGGCAGGGGACGCAGGAACTGAAT
>JBQCEJ010000221.1:0-2951 GCA_051960355.1 Verrucomicrobiota bacterium
CCCGTCAGACCGCCATCGCCGGTTCCGACCCAAAGCACGTTGTCTTTATCGACGAACAGAGCACAGATCCGATCACTCGGAAACCCGGAACTGGTGTCGAGGTGGATCCGGCTTCCGTCCCGGCCAGCGAGGTAAAGGCCGTTGCGGAAGGTGCCTGACGCAATGTTTCCCTTCCACTCGCAGGTTGAACCGAAAAGCTCCTCGCCCCAGCGAACCGTGCCGGCATCCTCCACCTGCTGGCCCCCGAGCCAACGAGCGAGGTGGTTCTCAGACAAAGCCCAATAGCCTCCGAGGGAACTGCGGATCAACCGGCCGCCATCGGAGGGTACCGGGGGCTGATCGGGATCGGGCCGCAAGCCTTGAGGGAGGGCGAGGTAACAGCGGCCCGTTTGGGTGACGACCCGCAGGGACTCGTCTGACGGAGCCGCAGCAAAGTGCAAGGCATAGTCAGGCGGCGGGACCTGTGGAGTGGGCAGCAGCTTGCCCGAGTCATCAATGATGGCCAGCTTCCAAAGTGCATTCAGGACCCAAATGTTGCCCTTGGCATCCTGACCAAAGCTGCGGATGGGGGTGCGCAGCCAATCGGCGGGCATTGGAATCTGGCTGCATTTATGATCCTTGAAAACGGTGACGTGACCTGTGTCGTGCCCTATCCAAAGCCGTCCCAACCGGTCACAGAACAAGGCATTGATGAGGTTGTTGGGCAGCCCGGGAGTGTTGGCGATACTGAAAACCTCGAAGCGGTTGCCGTCAAAGCGCGCCAAGCCACCAAAGGTCCCAACCCACAGGTATCCATCGGGTGCCTGGGTGATGGCCCGAACTTCATTTTGCGGCAAGCCTTGCTCGCCTCCCCAGGAATGCACCACAAAATCCTGGGAGCTGGATCCGGCCTCGGCAGCAACGGCGCCGCACATTTCACCGTTAAGCAGAGCAAGGGCGAGAAGGCCCCGGCAAATGCGAAGGCAACAAACGGTCATTGGAACACTTCATTGAAAAGTTCGGACCCGGTCAAGTCTGCGGTCCTTCGGATCACGGAACCACCGGGATCAATTCATAGTGAGCCGGTTCCGGCTGGGCGAGTTGGTATTGTTTGGCGACGAACTGTTGTTTTTCCTGTTCCAGGGCGGCGACCAACGCGTCGGTCGCTTGACGCACCTTCGGGTCCTGGTCAGAGGAAAGTTTCAACTGGATTTCACGCCAGGCGAAGAAGCGCCACTGCAATTCCTGCCAGACCGGTTCGAGCACCCGGTAACTCTGATCAAGCATGGGGGTGCGGAGGGCGGCCAAGTTGATGCCCGCGGCCAGCGTCTGGGAATGGAACCGGCCGACCGGCTGATCATTGATGCGCAGTTCATAATTCCCGGGGGAGAGTCCCTTGACCCGCAAGGGCTGCTGGTTCAAGGAGGCGTAAAACTGAGAATTGCTCAGGACCAACTGCATCAGGGCATTCGTGTAGTCCCAACGAGGAGAGGGAATGGGCCATGCAAACGATTTGGCTCCGCGCTGCGGATTGACGTTGGGAGGGAATTGCGGCCAGTCCTCATGCAGCGCCAGGATCGGGCACGGCAGGCAGGCATCCTGTTGGGACCAAGCCAAGCGGCCCTGGGAAACATTCAAGCCGCTGACGACCGTGTTGAGCGCCGCCTCGACGCTTTTTTTGGGCGCATCAATCGTGAGGGCAGTGACAGTCGCTGGAGCATTCCACGCCTGGAGCAGCGCCTGCGCCATGACCAGTTCTCCCGCCGCGGAGGGATGCACCCTTCGGGGAATGATCTGATGAGCAAGTTGGGGGTTTTGAACAAAGGCGGCTTTCAGGACGCTGATCAGGGGGCGGTTGAAATCCACGCAGTCGAGGCGACGTCTGGCGGCCAATTCCCTCAGGAAGGCTCCATACCGGATCAGGACGGAGTTGTAGCCGCCCGCGAAAGTCGGAGCCTCCGTGATGTCGTCGTAGGGCGAAGGCTCAATGAGCACAAGGCGCACGCCCGGCAGATGAGTCAAAAGCGAATCGACCAGGTGTTCATACCCGTTGGTGTAGGCATGAAAAGAGTCCGGGTTGAAGGGATGGTATTTTGCGTCATTCATACCCAGCATGATGGTCACGACGGTAGGTTTGAAAGGGAAGACGTCGCGTTGGAGGCGCAAATCGATGTTACCGGTCCACCCGCCAGTGACCCGGTCTCCGCCGACACCCGAGTTGAGGAATTCGACGCGCAGATGCGGAAAGCGAGTCCGCACATAGGTTTGGACATCGGCCCCGTAAAAGCGTTGCTCGGTGATGCTATCACCGTAGAAGCAAACACGGTCTCCATCTTTTAAGTAGAAAGAACTGCCTGATTGAGCCGACGAACTGGAGGGGTAAAAGAGGCCGAGGGCGGCGGCGATGAGCAGGAGTTGAATCAAGCTTTTAGACCGGGAGGGGAGGGTGAGGTTCATGGCACAGAGTAGAGCAATAAGGTCAGCGGTGATTTCAAGGAGCGGCCAGTCGATAGAACACACTGCTGGGAGCAGGGTCCATTGGGAACTGAAGGAAATTAGTGCTGGCGGATCCGGGCACGGTGGACCAGCCATCGGAATGAGCAAGCCCGAGCGTGTTGGACTGCAGCAACCAACCAACATAGTTGGATGGCCAACTCAGGCTCAACACATTTCCCTCAAGGCTGAAAGCGACATTGGCCCCCTCCGTCACCGGGTCTAGAAGCACGGCGGAGAGCGGCGACACGAGCACGGAGAGCTGGCCGTTGGCGGCGGGGAGCACTGACTGAAAGCTGCCCGCCCACGAGCCGTCCGGGTTAATGGCCGCACCGCCAAGGGTATAACCATTGGTGCTGTAAAGGGTCGGCCCGGCCAGTTCCATGCGCCGGGCGGCCCGGACGGCGGTGCCCAAGTTGAGGCTTACCTGAACGAAGCCGTTGGTGTCTTTGTTGATAAGCACGGCCCTTACAGTGCCG
>JBQCEJ010000222.1:0-2611 GCA_051960355.1 Verrucomicrobiota bacterium
CGAAATTTGAGCACCACCTGATCGAGCGCTCCAACCGAGGTGAGATCCCAAAAGTGCGCATGGCTTACGTCAATGCGCACGTTCGCAATAGCCTCCTTGAAGTCAAAGGCGGCGATGAAGGTGGCGGCGGACACGAAGAACACCTGGCCTTGCACGAAGTATGTGCGCGTTTCAGTTTCCGCATTCAGTTCGCTGCGCACCCGAATGATTTGCGCCACCTTGCGCGCAAACGACAGGGCGCTGAGCAAAACTCCAACGCCCACTCCAAGCGCCAGATTGTGTGTGCCGACAACAACCAGCACGGTGGCGATCATGACCAGGCTGGAACTTTTTGGATACTTCCGCAGGTTGCGAATCGACGCCCAGGAAAACGTGCCGATGGAAACCATGATCATGACTGACACCAGCGCCGGCATCGGAATCTGGCGCACCCAACGTCCGCCAGCCACAATCAGGATCAGGAGAAAAACTCCCGCCACAAAAGTGGAAAGACGTCCGCGGCCGCCGGATTTTACGTTAATCACCGACTGACCGATCATCGCGCATCCGGCCATGCCGCCGAAGAGGCCCGACACGATATTGGCGACCCCCTGACCAGAGCATTCCCGATTTTTGTTGCTGGGCGTGTCCGTCATTTCATCCACGATCTTCGCGGTCATGAGCGATTCCAACAAACCCACCGCGGCCAGGCCGATCGAGTAGGGCAAAATAATTCGCACGGTTTCAAAATTCCAAGGCACCTGCGGCAAGAGGAAAACCGGCAACGCGGAGGGCAGTTGTCCAAGATCACCGACGTGCCGGACGTCGAGCTTGAAAACCATCGACACGACGGTCAGCACGGCAATCGTCACCAACGGCGACGGCACGGCTTTGGTCAATCTGGGGAAAAGGTAAATGATCGCAAGACCAGCTGCGACCATCGCATACACCGTGGGGCCGGCGCCTTTGAACTCCGGCAATTGCGCCATGAAAATCAGGATCGCCAGGGCGTTGACGAAACCGGTCATCACGGAGCGCGAAACAAAACGCATCACGCTGCCGATCCGCGCCACGCCAGCGATGATCTGCAGAACGCCGGTCAGCAAGGTAGCGGCGAACAAATATTGAAGTCCATGATCTCTTACCAGAGTCACCATCAATAATGCCGTCGCCCCGGTCGCAGCGGAAATCATTCCCGGACGCCCGCCGAAAAACGCGATGCTCACCGCAATGCAAAATGACGCATACAAACCGACCTTCGGATCCACGCCCGCGATGATTGAGAAGGCGATCGCTTCGGGAATGAGCGCGAGCGCAACGACAGTGCCAGCGAGGAGATCCCCGCGGACATTTGAAAACCACTCTTTGGTAAATGCCTGATTGAACATGAATTCTTAAAACAACGGATCACCGAGTTGTTCTCGCCGGCCCGTGTGCCAGTGAAAACGGCGTGGAAGCCCGCCGGACCAGCCGGTGAGCAGTTGGGAAGAGCCTCAGACTCGGGGCACGCCAGCCCGCCGCCTGCAAGCAACTCAAATGAAGTGCTAGGGCGGAGTGAGTCGCCGACCGAAAACGACGAACCCCGGATTCGATATGGACTGACGTTTTGCGTGCTTTGGAATCAAGGCCGGTGAGAATTCAGGTAAATGTTCGACCGTGCAAGCATTTAGTCGCGATTTGAAAACGTCAGCAAAGCTCGATTGGCCAGGCATTCATCCGGCCTTATGATGTTTTAATTCGAACACCGAAGTGAAACCTGCGGCACTCTCGGAGTCGGGGTTTAAGCTCGCTGACAAGAAATTGAATCATGCGCCGGAAAAAGCGATTGACGAAATCGGAGTCGTTTCATCACCACGTTTATGTGGTTTTGCTGCGAGACGAAGTCGCGCGCATTCCAGCCGTTCGGCGGGCCAATCCCAAGCGCAAACCGGAACTGCCTTGCGTCTATGTTGGAATGACCGGCCTCGATCCGGCAGAACGACTGGCCAATCATCGGGACGATCACAAGTCGTCGCGCTACCCGCGTGAGTTTGCGGTGCGCTTGATGCCGGAATTGTACGCGCATCTGAACCCCATGCCTTATGAAGCGGCGCTGGTGATGGAACGCGACCTTGCGGAGGATTTGCGCTCTCAGGGATTCACCGTGACGGGCGGACATTAATTGCCTTTGCGGCAAAATCCTTTTGCGCTGGCCGAAATTCGTGGTTGAATCCCGCGCATGAAAATCCTGGTTGTTGGCTCCGGCGGACGAGAACACGCGCTGGTCTGGAAACTGGCACAGTCGCCGCACGTGACGCAAATGTGGTGTGCGCCCGGAAACGCCGGCATTGCTCTCGAACGCTTGTCCAAGAATGGCGCGGCGGTGGAGCGTGTGAATCTCGGGGCGGAGGATTTGCCGAAATTGCTGGCGTTTGCCCAAGAAAACAAGCCGGCGCTCACAGTGATCGGTCCTGACAATCCGCTGGCCTTGGGCATTGTGGATCTGTTCCAAAAGCATGGTCTTCGCATCTGGGGACCGAATCAGAAGGCTGCGCAGTTCGAGTCGTCGAAAGTTTTTTCCCAGCGGTTCATGGAAGAGCACGGGATTCCGACGGCGCGTTCGGGAACATTCTCCGAAGCGGAACCTGCGAAG
>JBQCEJ010000223.1:0-6564 GCA_051960355.1 Verrucomicrobiota bacterium
GGGCATGGTTTTCTCGCCGCGCAACCAATCCATGAAATTCTCGTTGGCCCGGACCAAGCCATCGGCCTGCACCGCGAGCAGAATGGCCCGCAGCGCATAAATCACTTCGTCGGCGCGGTCGGGCTGGTTGGCGATTTCGGGATTGAGCCGGATGAGGGCCAGCCGCAACCACGGCTCAACCATCACGTCGCCGGCCTGGCGAGGAACGTCATTGGCCGGAACGTATTCCCACTTGGCAGGCCGCAACTCACCGCCGATCGAACCGCCCCAGCCGGGCGTGTCTTTCAACTCAAACGGCCGGTTGAAGCCCGTGGTGTCGGCAGACAACGCATCGAGAATCATCTGCTCGACGGTGTTGGATTCGTTAAAACTCATGCTGTCCCCTTGTAAACAACGGTCAATGTTCGTTCGGCAAAAGTCCGGAGTTCCGAAGGCACAACTACAACTGTATCCGCTTTGCCAGGATTTGTGTCGTGATGAAACTGCCCTGCGTAATCATTGATCTCGTTCAACTCTGTCACCAAGCCCTTGGCAAAGCAGACTGGATGAGGAGGCTTGGCGTCGTTGATAAACGCTACCACTTGACCAAACATCAAGTCGCGGGGAATTAAGCCAGGGAAACGACGGTGTAGATAACCTTCCAACATCGGTCGGATTGCTTTCGCGATGTGGGTGTGATCGCCGCTGCCGTTAGTCATGAAGTCAACGAGCAGGCGGTTGTGGCGGTAGTAGGGAGATTCGCATTCTTGGTCCACGTCACATTTTGCGAAGTCGGTGTAGCCTGCCAGCGCGTGATGAAGTTGGAAAATGCTCACGGCGGCAGTGCTATCTTTGGCGGTGAGCGCGTCGCGCAAATCCCGAATGAAATATGGGTCGTGCGCCAAGACCACAAGTTGCTCTGCCCCAGCATAGATCTGCTTGAGAACGGTTCGGGTATGCTGCTTTCGGTTCAAGTCCAGACTGCACATAGGGTCGTCAATGACAACGACCCGATTGGCCAATTGGGGATCGGCCAGGGTGCTGGCCACAAAGAATGTGAACGCGAGCGTTCTTTTGTCGCCTTCGCTCAGCGCTGTGGCAAAAGATGGCGGACCGCCTTCAAGCGGGATTGACTTCCCTCTGAGCGCTAAGCCGTATTCGCTTCTTGGTGCGCTACCACGGAAATTTGCGTCCATTTTCTCCATCGTGAATGACGCGCCAAACTTCTTGAGCAGTGCGTGGATGGACTGTTCGTAGTCCTTGAGCAACTGCTTCATCAGGCCGTCAAGGTTATCGCGTGCGGTCGTTTTCCGCGCCTCGGCGTTGGATGACGCAATTCGGGCAGCAATCAACTGTGCAACCAGCGCCTTGACAGCCGGCGTGTGACGCCGCATGGCAAACTGTAGTTGCTGAATCTGAAGCTGAAGTTGTTGGATATTCTCCGTCGCCAATTTCTGGCGAAATGATTCGATGGCCGTTCGAGTGACGCCGATGGCATGATTTGCAGCCTGCATCATCTGCGTGAGTTCTGCCCAGAGGTTGTTGGCGGTGGCGCGGTCCTCATCCGATCCGACTCCTAGAATGGGGTTCGTCTGCTTCTGAGTGACGAGTTTCATCAGCAGAGCTTCCAACTCTTGTAACTTGCAGGACGCAAGCGTTGAGTCGAATGAAATCGGTGTAATCGCCACGTTGTCTTCCCATGCAGCAGCAGTTGCGTTTGCTGTGGAGACACCATTTGCAAAGGTGCTCACAACCGTCGATGACAGAGCTGTTGCCACCGATCTGTCCAACTTCCCGACCTTTGCCTTTAGCTCCGAGTATGCTGCATTGAAATGTGTCTGGTAGGCTCGAATCAAATCAACGCCTTCAGTTG
Source organism: Verrucomicrobiota bacterium (assembly GCA_051960355.1). Classification (GTDB taxonomy): domain Bacteria; phylum Verrucomicrobiota; class Verrucomicrobiia; order Limisphaerales; family DASXHY01; genus DASXHY01. The sequence goes on from JBQCEJ010000223.1 coordinate 1,853, forward strand.
GCTGGGCGCAATACGGGCAGGAATGCCCATCATCAAAACTGCGGCCTTGACTTAGCCAACTCTCAGCAGTCGGCGAAGCTAACTTTCCAATGTGCGCACGGACAATGGCCTCCGCATCCGCCTGAACTTTTTCAATCGTGGTGTGAAGAAGTAGAAAAAGTGCGTCCAAGTCGAAAGTAGGAAGGGGAATGACAGCGGGTAACGGCTTCTTCAAAATCAAGGCACTGTTGTTCGCGGTCATGACTCGCTTTTGGAGATCCTCGATTTGTTTGTCGGCATCTGGGGCTTCAGGGAGCTTCTCAAAGAGCGCAAGCGTTGTTCCTTGGTGATACCCGCTCAACTGCCCATTCAACTGTTGAACGGCGTCCGATGCTGCCTTCGCTTCATTGGTGGCTTTATCCTCAGCCAATCGGGCCGCTACCGCCTTTTCCCCGAGTGCAAATTGGAGCAGATTCTTTCTGTGTCCGGTGCTCACTGCCCCGCCGGAGTGAACGTTCTTATCGATGAAGTCGGAATCGAACACCAAAAGCTCAGGCCGTGTTTCGGACCATTTGCCTGCCACAAAACTGACCTTGTGACCACTACCGAACTGCAAAACCCCTGCGGGTGGCAACGTTCCATCCACGGTAGTCCGAGCTGCCATGAGCGAAGCATCACCAGTTGCAATCGAGCGTAGCACGCTCGCCAATGTCGATTTGCCGCGACCATTGTCCGCGTAAATCAGTGTGGCTCTCTGCCATTTGAATGGCTTGCCGTTGGCGTCATGCAGCAAACCGACGCCTTGAATCTGCTCAATTCGTTCTAGCATTGGCCCTCCTCATTTTCTTCGGCATCGAGAATCATCTGCTCGCCGGTGTTGGATTCGTTGAAACTCATACTTGGTTCTCCGTGAGGTTCGTCAGCAGAGACAAAATGAAATTCTTAGATGCTGCGACATGCGCATCAACTGCCTCTAGCGATTGGACTATGCAGCTGATTTTGGACGCGATGTCGCTCTGAACGTCAGTTGGTGGATATGGAATTGGTATTCGTTCACACTCGGATTTGTTCAGCTTCCGTTGGTATGTTCCGGTGATGTATGGCTCAACTGAAATGGACTCCAAGTAATCCGTCAAAAAGTCGATGTTTGTGCCGTTCTTTGGGCGCAATACGTGTGCGTGGTTATTAATCCAGACTTTTCCCTCAACCCTGAACGCTATTCGAGAAGTCCGATTGACCAAATTGAAACCGTCTTCGCTGAGAAGCACTAGCGGTTCATCAAAAAGAAAATCGTCCACCGAATCAATAACGCCAGATGCTCCGTAATAGGGATATGGCCCTTTGCGCTTTGCCCGTTCCTTTTCGCTCAGCGGCACTCGTTTGCCATCGAGAAAGTCCGCGACCTCTGCCAAAGGCTTGGTCGTATATGACGAAAGATTTTCTCCAAACAGCGATTTCCGATAAGCTTCGAGTGCCGATTTGACTTCAAGGTTTGCATTCACTTGCGCATCCACCGCCCAGAGGATTTCGGCGATGCGGCGCTGCTGGTCGAGCGGCGGGAGGTTGAACTCCTGCCGTTCAAGAGTTGACCAGTTGATCGTTGGCGAAAGTGAGCCCACGGAGATTTCCACCGCCCGGTTCATGAACTTGTCGCCCATCATGAAAAACGGCAGGAACTCAGGCAGCACGGTTTCCGGTTTCGCCCGCAGAATCATTCCATGTGCAGAAAAGAAGCCATCGTGAGGCGCGATTGCCACGCGACGCAGGTAAGCGTTACGTTTGGCGAATAGAATGTCGCCCTTCTTCATGCGGAGCTTTTGCCCTTTCAAATCAGCCTCGCTGCCCCAGCGGCGAACATGGAGCGATCCGGTGTCCATGTGTTCGAGGCCGATGTATTTCGCGGAATCGGCAGCAGAGGGTTGGTCTGGCTCTCGGATGTTATCGGCGATCTCTTCAAATCGCATTCGTCGCCATTTCGAGCGATCAAGCCAGGAAGGCAACTTGACCTTGGTTGCTTTGGCACTCGATAGCTCCGACTTGGGCAGAGCACTTCCGAGAATGCTGGAGAGCGCCGCACGGGCCGAGCTTCCCACCGCCTGCCACGCAGAGACTGCATCCGCAAGGCTTCCTCCGGCAGAGCGAATCTCCGTTCGCCGATGCTCGGCGTTGACGACGAAGAGCCGGATGTTGATGTTCCAGTATTGTTTGCGGATTTACTCCAGCGTTACGACGCGGGCAAACCCGGGATCGTCGGCGAATTTCTCGTAAGCGCTGACGATGTGCTCAATGTGGTCGTCGGTTAGAAAACTCTGGGCGCGTTCGCGGGTGACTTCGTTGACGGCGTTGATGAGCAGGATTTTGCCCTTGCGCGCTTTGGGCTTGGCAGTGCGGCAGATGACGACGCACGCTTCCATCGGTGAGTTGTAAAACAGGTTCGGCCCGAGTCCGAGGACACATTCGATGAGGTCGGCCTCGATGAGCTTGCGGCGCATGTCGGCTTCTTCCTGCCGGAACAACACGCCGTGCGGCCAAAGGACAGCGCAACGGCCGGTCTTGGGATTGAGGCTTTGGAGGATGTGCTGCTGAAAAGCGTAGTCGGCGCGGCCCTGCGGCGGCGTGCCGTAAAGGTTACGTCCCCACGGGTCGGAGGCAAAGGCGTCGCGATCCCATTGCTTGATGGAATACGGTGGATTGGCCAGCACCACGTCAAACCGCTGGAGGCGGTCGCCCTGGACAAACTTCGGCTCGGACAGGGTGTCGCCGCGTTCAATCCGGAAATCCTCGATGCCGTGGAGGAAGCAATTCATCCGGGCAATGGACGAGGTCATCATGTTCCGTTCCTGGCCGTAGAGCCGAACGTTGCGCCATTCCTTTTTCAGCCGGCGCAAGTGGGCGATGCACGAAAGCAACATGCCGCCCGAGCCGCACGTGGGATCGTAAACGGATTCGCCGGGCTGCACGTCGAGCATTTCGGTCATCAGATGGACGACGGTGCGGTTGGTGTAAAACTCGGCGGCGGTGTGGCCGGCGTCGTCGGCGAATTTCTTGATGAGGTATTCATAGCCCTGGCCGAGTTCGTCCTCGGGCAGATTGGCGACGGTCAAATCCAACGCGCTGAAATGCTCGATCAGATCGCGCAGCATGGCGTCAGAGAGCCGGTCTTTGTTGGTCCATTGGGCGTCGCCGAAGATGCCGTAGAGTTTGTCTGGGTTGGCGGTCTCAATGGCGCGTATGGCGGACTGCAACGCCGCGCCGACATTCTTGGCCGACTGCCGCACCTCGCGCCAGTGGGCCTCCGGCGGAATCTGAAACCGGTGCTGTTCGCGCCCGGCAGCGTAGCGTTTATCGCCGCCCGACTCCGCCAGCGCGGTCTGGGTTTCTTCATCGAACACGTCGCACACGCGCTTGTAGAACAGGAGCGGGAAGATGAACTGCTTGTAATCGCCGGCATCAATCGTCCCGCGCAAGAGCGTGGCCGCGCCCCAGAGATAGGATTCGAGTTGTTGTTGGGAGATGCGGGTCATTGGGGTGATCCGTTCGCTATCGCTTCTGGTTTTTTAACATTGAGTGTCTCATAGAGGCGTGAACGAATAAGGTTTTCCCGAGCATTAAAAAATTCAATAAAGTCACTGAACTCAAGAGACTGCGAAGCGGGAATCAGATGCAATTCCTTATATTGCTGAAGCTGGGCAGGAGCGGAAAAGCTTTCGGCGAGCCAATCTTTGAACATCTTTGCGCTCTTTTCGGTATTCGGCGTTGCCTGAAGTAATTGGAGATTGGCCAATTTGTTTACGTTTTCAAGGTATTTATCCCGCGTTTCGGCATCAGCAATTCCCAGCGCCTCAAGGCGTTTATGGGTGAAGTATTTTTTCGGGTGGATGTGATCCTGGTGAAACTCATAATCATGATTTAATGGATAGAACAAACTCAGCAGCATGAATGCGAAGGAAGATCCATAACCGACCTGAAGAAGGTTCTCAATATCCTGTGGATAGAACTCAATGGTCTTGTTCGTGCCAGTGTATTTATCGATGATTTGCTTAAGGGGGAAGGCACTCCCATTGTCCTGAATTATCTGCCGGTATACGGGATATAAATTGTCAGGTTGCCCACCAAAGACCTTCTTTAATAGCGTGCGGATAAGCCATTGTTTGATGTCATTACGATTGGCAACGTGGTCCTTTGAATGCAGGATACGCTCGTCGATTTTTTTCGATTTTAGGAAATACGCTATCGGGATTATGGCGTTGGTAGAGGTGAGCGTCTTGTCATCGAATCCATAATGTGCGGCGAGACGGATAGCTAGAGTGATAGCCTCTGCGATCTGTTCCCACTGAGATTCAATAATCGACATGTTTTCCGTCGAAAAATTATCGACCTTGAACTTAATGTCCTTGATGTCGGCGAGCACGAGGCAGCTTTTTAAAACAAAGTCTTTGTCGAAATTAAATCCCTTACCGATGTCATTGATTTTATCAACGAACTCATGGATTACTTTACGGGCATCCAGTTTTTTCCACTGGGCGGTGGCGATGGAAAGCAACAAATCGGAGTAGCTTAATTTCGTGCCGCCTTGGTTGATTCGAATAAAAATCTGAAGCACTTTGTCCAACTCCTCGCCTTTCTCCAGAAAGAAATTTAGAGATTCGTTTTCGCAGACAACTTTGAAAAAGCGGTTCATGGTGTTGGTGGCAAACCGATGGGTTTCCCTAGAGATCGGCTTCTCCAATGCA